>JADDPM010000189.1 GCA_016781885.1 Rubrobacter sp. | reverse complement strand
CAGACCGGGCGCTTGGTATCCCGGCTGGGTAGGCGCTTCTTGCTGCGTTCGGGCCCTACTGCAACCACGTCCAACGGCGCCCTGTTCGGCTCGAACAGGGCCGACTCCGCGATGGTCCGCGGCGGGTGGGACACCCCGCAGTGGAGACGGGTCAAGCTTGCCACGGCTGTCGTCACCCTCGCCGGGCTCGCCGGAGCGTCGGCAGCCCTCTTCATCCGTGCTCGCCGCGCCTAAAGTTCAGCAGAGGCACCCCGTACAACCGCGTCCTCCTCGTACAAGGGCCGTCCAAAGATATCCCCGGCCATTTTCGAGTAGGATAACGATCTTCCTGCTCTCCCCAACCACGAGTCTCCGAAGCCGAGTGGTGTCAAGGGGTTACTGGATTACGGTCACAACCTTCTCTGCCTTCTCGGTTTTTCCTGCAAAATGTAGAAAAGAGCTGACGAGCGGACTCGAACCGCTGGCCTTCTCATTACGAGTGAGATTTGGCCTATTCACCAGCATTCATCAGGGAACAAAAGGCCGCATAGTTAAGCTGATCCCTCGAAAACTGTCCTTCGACGCACTCCCACGTACTCGCCTGCATTGGTGTAAAACTGTTACAGTAGCCTGCGGGTGAAGAAAAAGCTTTCTCAGCAAACTAACTTACGGTGTGACGGCGTCCGGCCCTGTTCCTTCGAGCCCGTGCGAGGCCACAAGGCTATGCCGGCTCGACTTCGTCGACCTCCATTTTCTTTGGCTGCGAGGCCTCGTCGACGATCCTTCCCACCACCTTGGCCCGTATCTGCTGCTGGTAAACCTCGTCGAGTTCATCTTCCTTGCCGCGCAAGTCGAAGTTCCCTTCGCCTTCTGAAGACAAGATGAACCGGCCGCCGCCCGTCTCCTCGAACGCCTCCCCCATCTTCGCTAGCACGCCCACTATCGTCATCTGCTCGCCCGCGCTGTCCCTTGTGCCCGTGCGCCTCGCTTCTTCCCCTGCCGTCTCTTCCGACCCGCCCCCCACTTTGTCTCTAGGGGATTCTTCACTACTACCCGCGGATCCCCGCACAGCGCCTCCTGGCTCTGCTTCAGTCTTTTCGGAAGCGTCCTCCGCTTCGTCTTGATCTACCGAGTGCTCCTCAAGCCTGCGGGCGAACTCCTGGACGGTGCGCTTGCGCTCCTCCGCGGGCTCTTGGACAATACCTTGTTCTTGGTCCTCAATAGCGCCTTCCTCTTGGTCCGCAGGGTATTCCACCGCCTCTTGAGACCTTGCCTCTGTCCTCAAGGCTCCTACATACTCCTCGACCCCGTCCCCCACGTCAGGAGCACCTTCGGCTTCCTCGCGTGCGTCTCCTAGGGTTCGTCGCAGCAAGAAGAGGATTAGTACGCCTGCCCCCAACCCACCGGCCACCAGCCACACCGTGCCACCGTAGGCTCCTCCACTACTCCCGATTCTCCGCCACCCGGATCCCCGCTTTGCCTTTAGCAAGCCCCCAAAGATTTCTACCAGCTCAGGCTTCGCCTTGTAGTAAGAGGGCTTGGTCTTGGTAGTCGCCGCCGCGAGCACTTCGGCGACGCCCACGAAGGCGTGTGGCAACCAGTAGCGCGTGCCGCCATTAGCGTAGCCCAACAACCAGGGGGCGCCCGCCAAAAGCGCTCCGCTCACGGCGTCGAGCACCAGATGCACGGGCATCGGTATGGCCTTCACGGCGCCCAACTCGAAATCGGTCATAAGGGTGGAGGCGCTCGCACCCCCGCCCGCCATCCGGGAGACCAGGACGGCTCGCGACTCATCCTTCGTCCGGAGCAACTCCGGGGCGGCGAGCAAGGCGGCCCCGTGGACGTAGTCGAGCACTCCGTGAACCCTCGTCGGAATGAACCGTATGCCCATCTCGCTCTCCCTCCGTTCGTTGTGGTATTTGTGCCGATCTTGCCCAGAATCCCGAGGCTGGAAACAGAAGAGTCGAGGGCACGAGAACTCCGGCCGCGTTCGGTCCACCGAGCGAACCTCCGCTACCGACTCCGCAGGGGCTCTCCCCGCGCCCCCAAGAGCCCTGCTTAGACAGGACTTCACGGCGCCTCTGCTGGCCTCCGGCGAGGTCTCCCAGATACGTTACCATAACGATGTGAGGCTTAACTCGCAAAGCCTCTTGCTCAGAAGGAGGAGCGATTGAGCGAAGAGATAGGTCCTACCTTCGTGCCGGGGGACCCGATCATGTACCTCATCCGGTTCACGTGCAAGGCCAACGTGCGGATGGTTTTTGCCGTCTTCGTGGCTGAGGAGACCGGGACCGAGGTTATTCTGGAGGGCGCTGTGGAGAAGAAAGAGTGGGCGCGGGACACTCGCATTCAAACGGCGTTGCTCAAGCAGCCCGGCGAGCCGCCCGAAGACCCAAAGCCTGGCACTTATCACCTCCGCCGCTTGGAAGTGCATACCCACGCGGACCAAGCGCTCGACTTCGACAACCCGCCCGAAGAGGGTTTCCACTTCGTAGAGGAGCCGGGAGACCTCCCGGTCCGTGTAGATGTGACCTGGGCGCTCCCCGAATGGCACCCGAACAGCGCTCCTAATAAGCGGCGTTGACTTTCGCGCTCCGCCCGAGCACAGTATGCTGCGCTTCCACTGCGATCCATCCCCGCCGGGTACTCCATGCGCACCTGAGGTTCACATACCCGGTAGCTTGAGGCAGAGCAGACAGGGGGTTCTGATAGAGGTTGTTTAGTGGCTGACGACGAGGTCGATCGTATAACCTACAGGACAAGGAAGAGAGGAGAAGCAACTGTGAATCAGGTGGCCAATGAACACCCCTCAAAGTATCCGAACCCCGACGAGTCAGGCGAATACCTGGACGATATCGACGCCATGAGCCTTGAGGAGCTTGAGAAACGACTCCCCGAGGCCCAAGAAGCTCTAGAGACTATCGAGTCAAAGCTTGAAGAGCTTATGGGCCTCAGAGACGCTGCCCTCGTCTGTGCAGCGGCTATGGCAGCACGACTCGCCGCCTTGAAGCAACAAGCAGGTGGCCGAACGAGGTAGCGGGCTCTGGCGCCGGGATCAAAAGCCGCTGACTCGAATCCGGGGCCTTCCCCTTGCGTGAAGTATCCGGCTTATCTACGCGGGTTCCGAAAGAGCCGACGAGCGGACTCGAACCGCTGGCCTGCTCATTACGGGTGACAATAAAGCGTTGCATCGGGTTGTACGCGATTGCGAATCTCGCATATCTAAGTTTGTTTCTTGTCTCTGTCTTGTCCTGTGTTGCACCGTATCGCGTTCCCGATGGTGTCAGTTGGTGCCGGCACAGCCGCTGCGAACCCCACCGGCCTCTATGTTAGTTTACATGCTCGGTTACTAAGCTTGCGTTTTAAGCCTGCAGGCAGGTAGGTGATGCGGAAAGTTGTCGGCGAGTGCATGATGGTCGCATCATGGAAC
>JADDPM010000188.1 GCA_016781885.1 Rubrobacter sp. | reverse complement strand
GCTTGAACCTGACAACACACATCTAGGAAGATGTCGAGGTCCGGCTTGGCCTCGCCCGGGGGCTCCACCGCCTTCTCGGAGATGTGCACCGTGCGGTCGGTGTTAGTGAAGGTGCCGGTCTTCTCGCCCCAGGTCGCAGCCGGCAGCACCACGTCGGCGTACTGGGCCGTCTCGGTGAGGAAGATGTCTTGCACGACGAGGAAGAGGCCCTCTTGCTGGAGGATCTGGCGGATCCGGGGCAGGTCGGGCAGTGAGACCGCCGGGTTGGTGCAGTTGACCCACAGGAAGTTTATGGAGCCCTGCTCGGCGTAGCGGAAGATCTGCATCGCGTGCGTCGGCGGTGCCCAATGCGGGATGGTTATGCGGTCGACGTTCCACAGGTCGGCTAGCTCCTGGACGTGCTCCTTGTTGTCCCAGTTCCTGAAGCCCGGAAGGTCACCGTTGGCCCCGGTCTCGCGCGTGTTCTGCGCCGTCGGCTGGCCGTTCATCTGCAAAAGTCCGCAACCGGGTTTGCCGATCATGCCGCGCAAGAGATGTACGTGGTTGATCTGACAGGCCGAGGCGGTGGCCTGGTGGGACTGGTAGAAGCCCTGGAGAGCCGTTGAGAGGAGCCTCTCGGCGTTACCTATGAGGCGCGCGGCCTCCCGGATCTCCTCGGCTGGCACGCCGCAGATCTCCGCCGCCCACTCCGGCGTGCATTCCGCAACCGCGCTCTTCAACCCCTCGAAGCCGATAGTGTTGGCATTTACGTACTCCTCGTCGTACCAGCCGTTCGTGATGATCTCGCACAGGAGCGCGTTCATGAGCGCAAGGTTGGTGCCGTTCTTTACCTTAAGGTGTACGTCTGCTCTTTGGGCGGGCAGCGTGGGCCTGGGGTCCACGACGATGAGCTTCGGCGGGTTCGGTCCTTCCAGCCTGTCGAGCATCCGCATCCAGAGTACGGTCTGGGTCTCGGCTACGTTGTGGCCGTAGAGGCAGATGGTGTCGGCGTGATCCACGTCGGCGTAGGAGCCGGGCTGGCCATCGGTGCCGAAGGTCTCCTTGAGCGCGGCGGCGGCGGTGGCGGTACACAGGCGCGTGTTGCCGTCCATGTGCGGGGTACCCAAGCCCGCCTTGCTGATCACCCCCTGCGTGTAGTACTCCTCGAGAAAGAGCTGCCCGGTAGTGTAGAAGCCGAAGGCGAGTGGCCCCTTCTCCTGAAGGAGCTGTTGGGAGCACTCGACCATAACGTCCATCGCCTCGTCCCAGGAGGTCTCTACCAGCTCGCCGTTTTTGCGAACTAGCGGTTTAGTGAGGCGGTCGGGCGAGTTGTTGGCCTGCCAGCCGAAGAGGTCTTTGGGGTCTACTCGTCCCTTGTTCACCCGGTCCTCGCCCCTGCCGCGCACGCCGACGATACGTCCGTCCTTGACGGCTATGTCTAGGGCGTCACCGTTGGAGTGGAGGATGGAGGCCGTCTGGACCCAGCGGTCCACACCGTCCTCGGAGACGCCTTCTTCGAGGAACTGGTCCACCCTTACGGGCCACTCCCCGTCCTGCTCAAAAGGTGTACGCTGACCCCAGCAATTGGCGATCCGATCAATCATCTAGAGAGGTCCTCCTGTCTTGTAACCGCGATAAGGCGTAGATGTAATAATCATGCCCTCTATCAACAACAGTGCAAACGTCGCTCGCGCCGACGGGCCTTCGTATGCTCGGAGGGGGCCGCAGGCAAGTCCGTACTAGGTAGTTAGATCGGGCGCCCAGGATGGCAGCCGGGGCACAGCGCAGAGAAGCTCTTTAGCACCGTTCCAGCGGGCGACGGGTCTCTTGACCGTCCACGGAGGTTCCTCAGGTACGGCCGAGCTCCCCGTTCCGGCTGGCTTCGGAGAGGCTGTGCGGCTCGTCGAGGTAATTGAAGTCGAGCACCGTGTAGTCCTGGATGGGACTCCCGTCCTTGCCGTCCGCAACCTCGCCGGCGGTCTCCGGGATCCTGCGTCGAGCCTCCTCCGCGCGCTCCTTCTTCGCGTCCCGCGCCCAGTCTTCTCCTAAAAGGGTGGAGGGATCCGTGCTTTCGAGTATCTTCGGGACGGGCTTTTTGCGACCCCTGTGTCTGTCAAGGAGGTTCCATATGAACCTGTCCTTACCCCTGCCCGTGAGATCCGCAATGATTTCGCCGTCCACGACGACCGGTAGCGGGTCGAGGGCCACGCTCTCCACGTCCGCGCAGGGTCCGTAGAGCAGTGAGACCATCTCTCCGGGGGTCGTCGCTCTAGCCCGCCAGCACGTCCCCGGCGTCTCCAGTTGGAGGAACATCTCGGCCTCCTCCTCGAAGCTGAAGATGGGCAAGGCCTCCCCGCTCTTATCGTGATAGATAGTCAGCACGTACATCCGGTCGTTGTCTTGTCTTGCAATTACCCAGAGCGGTCTCGTTGCCCCGTTTCCTTTCACCTATCACCTACCTCTTCCTCTGAAGGTTGGCCATCTCCGCGTCCCTGCGGGCCTCGATCTCGAACCGGGAGCGCAGCTCGCGGAGGCTCTGGCGCAAGCCGTCCGGATTGTGTCGTTCGGCGCGGCTTAGGTCCTCCTGGACCTCCCATATCAGGCCGACCAACCGCCTGGTGTGCCCTGGCAGCGCGGGCCGGCCGACCTCGCCCCACATCGAGGCGGCCTTGACGTTCGCTTTCTTGAGCGCTTCGTTGGCCCCGTGCAGGTCCTCCTTCTCCAGAGCCTCGTCCGCCCCCAAGAGCAGGCGGTCCAGCTCCTTATAGTCCTCGCTCCTCCGTCGATTTCCGTTCTTCACCTTGCCTCCAGTACCTGCCGTTACCATCTCTATCTTCTCCGCCTCCCCAACCAGCGCGTTTCTCGTCGAGCAACTCGTCCATCCCCTCCTTCGAGACCGGTTTGGAGATCTGACAGCCCTGCCGGGTGTCGTAAAGGATCTCGGCCGTTCCTGTTATCGAGTGTTATCGACCTCCTCCCCAACCACGGTGAGGCAGGGCTGTCTGTAAACTAGCGAGATGACGGAGCCTGACCGACGCCGGGTGAGACCCGTTCCTCACCCGGCGCCCCTTCTCTAGTTCTCTCCTCGTGGAAGCCGAGGTTGGTCATCCTCCGCCTTAGCTCGTGTCCGTAACCGTCGTTCCCCCACAGATCGAGGAACAGGAAGGGTACGATCCAGGTGCTGGAGGGCGGCTCCAGCACACCATCGCTCATTCGCAACCCCGCGCCACGATGGCAAGCGACATGTATACCTCCAAACTACCCGGCTCCCTGCAATCAGTACAAGACGCCGATCTAAGCACCAGCCGATACCGCCTCTCTAACCTGGCGAGATCCCTAAGCTCCCCCGTTACGCTAACTATCATATAGAA
>JADDPM010000072.1 GCA_016781885.1 Rubrobacter sp. | reverse complement strand
GGGAAGCTCATGCCTCCCGCTGGATCTTTATTCGCCACCACCACACTCAGTGTAGCCTGCAAAGTATCACGACCCCATGATCACCTTGTGGCAGCTTGCGTGGAGAGTCTCTATGCGGAATTTTGTATACGGGTTTCCGAGAAGACATCTTAGAGACCGTCTGAAAAAGGCGCGGGCCTCCAGTTACGCTCAGCCGCATGGCAAGCAGAAGGTACCCGAGCGACCTTACCGACCACGAGTGGGATCTTCTAGAATCGCTCCTCCCGGCCCCGAGGAAGCGTGGCAGACCGAGGCTCCGCAGCCCGCGCGAGATCCTCGACGCCGTCTTCTACGTGCTGAAGAGCGGGTGCCAGTGGCGGATGCTGCCAAGGGACTTCCCGCCGTGGAAGACCGTGTTCCATTACTTCAGGAGGTGGAGGCTCGACGGCACCTGGGAGCGGATGAACCGTGCTATGCGGCGGAGGCTGAGGGAGAAGCTGGGTCGCCACTCCGAGCCGAGTGCGGGCATCGTCGACGCGCAGTCCGTGAAGACGACCGGGGTCGGCGGCGAGGCCCGGGGCTTCGACGGCGGCAAGAAGGTCCGCGGTCGTAAGAGGCACATCCTCGTCGACACCGAAGGGCTCCTGGTCGAGGTCAAAGTCCACAGCGCGAAGGTCCCAGACCAGGACGGCATAAAGCGCCTGCTCGATCCCGCGCGGGACCGCCTCCCGCGCCTCTCTTACTTGTGGGTGGACGCCGGCTACCGGGGCCGGGGCAAAGAGTGGGCCGAGCGCTCGCTCGGCGTGGAGGTGGAGGTCGTGAACCGCACTCCCAAGCCACCTCCCGAGAAGGTTCTCAAGATCTGGGCGAGGGAGTGGTTCAAGGAAGGGCGCCGCATGGACCTCGGCAAGCTGCCCAGGCGCCCGGCCTTCGAGAAGCTGCCCCGCCGATGGGTGGCGGAGCGCACCTTCGCCTGGATAAGCCACAACCGCAGGATGGCGAAGGACCACGAGCGTTTGTGCTCGACGGGCGAGGCCTTCGTCCACGCGGCTATGACGCGGCTCATGGTCAGGCGGTTGGCGTCCGGCTGACGTTCAGCCCGGAGGCCCGGCGTCAGCGACGCCCTCTACCCGGGAGTCCCCCTGTAAGCGATGCTCAGGCCCTTGCCCACCGGGACGACGAGCCGGTCGAACCCGGGCAACTCCTCCAGCGCCTCGAGGTACCCGCCGATCTCCTCCGGATGCGAAAGCACGTTGTCGGCGAGGACCATGGCGTCGGGGACGAGCTTCGGGACGAGCAGACGGAGCTGCGCCGGCGCGCTCACCCTGTCGGCGTCGAAGAACACCAGATCGAACGGTCCGGGCAGATCCTCGACGATTTCGGTGGCATCCCCGAGCCTCAGGTCGACGAGGTCGCGCACGCCGGCACGGCGCAGGTTCTAGTCTGCCTGAGCCTGCCTCCCCGGGTCCATCTCCACGCTGGTCACCCGCCCGCCGGTCGCGCGGACCGCCCAGGCAAGCCAGATGGTGGAGTAGCCGTTGGAGGTGCCTATCTCCAGGACGCGCTTGCGTCCGCCGCTACGGACGAGGACGGAGACGAGCGTGGCGGTCTCGGGTTCAAGGTTGCGCAGCCTGTCGCCATGCCGCTCCTGGCGGGCGTCGTGCTCTTGGCCCCGCTCGTGCAACTCGGCCAGCAAGCCACGGAGGTCGGCTCCCATCGTGTCCATCAGGCAGTCCCCTTTCTTCTCTGCAGGACTCCGACGGTACTCAAGCTAGGTTATCCCGTCTAGGAACTCTTTACCTCGCCGAGTTTTCAGACGGTCTCTAGCGGCAATCTGTTGAATAGTACCTGAGGATACGCCCTTGCCAGGAGCCTCATCCGCTACTTCCGTCTGTATACTACCGTTCATGGCCGCCCTCCGCTTTTTGAGTCTTTGTGTTTTGGCGCTGTCCCTGACCGCCTTAGCGTTTTTTAGGACCGATCCGATGACCCGCGACAACCCGGGCTTCTCGCAGCCCGGGGACCATTACGCGTACATCGCGATGGCCGAAAGCGACCGGCTTGAATACCCGGAAGCCCCCTTCAATAGACGCGTACTGACCCCGGCCTTGGTCAAGGCCCTCCCGTTCGACACGGAGACCGGATTCCGCGCCCTGACCTTCTTTTGCCTCTCGGTGACAGGGGTGGCGCTCTACTACGCCCTGCGACAGCTGGGCCTTTCGGGTGCCCTCTCGCTTGCTGGTATGCTCTCGTTCTTCTCGTTGAGCTTTGCGACTGAGTTCGTGCTGTTTGACTTCTGGCTGACCGACCCCTTGGCCTTCTTCCTCTTGGCCTTCTCGTTCTGGGCAGCCGCGTCTAGGAGGCTCGCATGGTTCGCCGGACTGCTCTTTGTGGGGGCCCTGAACAAGGAAGCCGCGATCTTCGCTCTCGCTCTCTTCTACGGCCTCGAGGCCCGTCGACTCTTCGATCTTGAGGCGTTGAAGAGGGCCGCCCTCCTGGGGGTTCCGGCGATGCTGGCCCTGCTGGCGCTTCGCCTCTCGATACCGTCCGAGAGCGTCTATTCCTACCTCGACCTCTTGGCGACCCTCGGTAGGCAGCGGCTCGAAGGGCTAACGGTCACAACCCTTCTTGGGCCTTTAACCTTCTGGGCGTTTGGCATAGGCGGCTGCGTCCTACCCCTCTTCGCCCTTGTTGGCGAGCAGGGCCGACGATTGGCCTTGCGATTCTTGCCTTTCGTCATGCTCGTCTACTCGCAGCTCCTGTTCGCCGTCAACAACGAGAGGTTGCTGGTCTTCGGCTTCCCGGTGGTCGCCGTGCTCTCCGCCTTCGGGTTGCGAGAGATAGCGAGACTCGCCTCGGTCGAGCAGCGCCTTCTCGTCCCCTTGCCGCTACTGATGCTCGCCGCGAACCTTTGGGCATACGGCTACAAGGAGGCCCTCAAGTATCAGGCGCCATTGTTCTTGCTCTACCTGGTGGCGACGTTCGTAGGGGGGCATTTTGTGCGCAAGCGGTGTCGCCTGGCTACCGCAGACGGGGCCGAGGGGTGTGGTAACATCTGATGCATGTGTAGTCATAATCTTGGCTTTAGAGATGAATGTATCAATTTCTAAGAAGTTTGCCAGAGTGATCTTGGGCGTATTGTTGGTAATGGCACTGAGCTTGTGCCTCACAAGCTTCGCTATCCACTACCTTAGATGGATGTCCCCGTGGACGTTTCCTTCCCAGCTCTACGGGTTCGACCTCGCGTATTTGTTAGCAAAATTGAACGTCGATGGGGAAGAGACCATCCCAGCATGGTTCTCCTCTTCCTTGCTTCTTTCTTGCTCCATTTTGCTCGCGGTGATCGCTTCCGGCGTTAAAAGGGCTGGCGAGCGCTACAAGCTTCACTGGTTCACTCTGTCGATCATCTTCGCTCTACTATCCTTAGATGAGTCAATTGCGGTCCACGAGTCGTTTATAGTCCCGATGCAGTCCTTATTAAACACTGGAGGCCTTCTCCTCTTCGCGTGGGTCATACCCGGAGGAGCTTTCGTGCTCGTATTTGTGTTAGTATACCTGAAGTTCCTGTTTTATCTCCCTGCGCAAACCCGGCGACTATTCATGGTGGCTGGGGCTCTTTATATCTCGGGTTCTTTGGGCCTAGAGATGCTTGGTGGCCTTCAGGTATCTCTGCATGGCATGGCCCATATAGCCGTCTTTGCGCTACAGACCATTGAAGAGCTTTTGGAAATGACGGGCATTATCCTTTTTCTCTACGCTCTGATGGGCCATCCGATGGTGCGGTATACAGGTGGGTAGTAGGGAGGTAGGAGACGCCGAACATGAGAGCATAGAGAAGGATCTTCCTGTACACTTCTCCGCTGAGTTTCCGAGAACTTGAACATCGAAACTGTCTGATAAATAGCTGGAGGGGTTCTTGATGACGCTTCTTTGGTGGCTCAAAGCGGCAAGATAGAGCTTCTTCACCCTGTTTTGGTAAGTCGTGGGTCTCATATGGAAGCCTATTCGGATTTATCAGACAGTCTCTAGCGGCAATCCGGTGAATAGAGGTAACGGGGCAGCCAACATGGCAGGCACAAGCTCTTCTCCGGGTGCGCCAGGCTTGGCTGTGTGCAATGATTATCACAAGTGGATTCTCATGGAAAGGGAAACTATATGTCATCTGGCAACCTTATCCGGTGGTGCGGCTTGGGAGCCATACTGGGCGCGGCGCTGTTCATAATCGCTGACCTCATAGACCTGTTGACGGCGGACTTTGATGCAAGCCCTAGCGAATTCTTCACCTCGTTCGGCTTCTACCTTACTTCCGCACTCCTTCTGGTCGGCGGGCCACTGGTATTGCTGGGCTTGGTAGGTCTCTACGCTGGCCGGCCGGAGGCTATGGGAGTCTTAGGGTTAATCGCTTTCCTAGTTGCCTTTTTCGGCGGGGTGTTAGCCCAGGGTGCCATCTGGGCTGATTCCTTCGTCTCACCGGCCATTGCGATTAGCGCCCCCGAATTGTTTGACTCAGAACCGCCGGGGGTGGTTATCTTCGGCAGCTTATTGTCCTTCGTGCTAGTTAATCTAGGATGGATTCTGTTCGGAGTGGCTGTCCTGCGGGCGAGGATTTACCCTCGCCTGGCTGCTTTACTGCTCATAGCTGGCGCAGTGGTTGCCTTGTTGCTCAACCTCCTGTCTGGAGGAGGCCCTGGCGGCGGCGGCAGTGTCGTGCAGTCCGTGGGCGTAGCTTCCGATATTCTCTTCTTCGGAGCGATAGCCTGGATGGGCTTCGTCCTCCTAGCGGGAATGGGACCTTCTGCAGAGCAGCCCTCCCGCGTTAGGTAAGCTTCCGAGGATGTGAGCCACCTGAAGCTTAATTTCCGATAACACACCTTGTCGGAAGCTCGGTGAATAGAGTGCCTACTCCAAGTGGCTCAACATGAAGGCCACGAGGAAGCCTACCGTGGTGACCACCCCCACCACTGCCCCTCCTTCCTCATAGGCCTCTGGCAACATAGTGGAAGCCAGCATCGTGAGGATCGCTCCGGCCGCGAACGACTGAATCACCGCCACCGTGTCTTCGGATGCCCCGGCCAGAAACAGGTACCCGAATAGCGCGCTCAGCGCCGCGACGACGACGACCGAGCCCCACAGCCCCAACATGTAGGCCGCCGAATGACCGGCCTTCTTCATGCCGGCCGCCGCCGAGAGGCCCTCGGGCACGTTGGAGAGGAACACGGCGACCACGAACACCCAACTCACCGACCCACCGCCGATGAGGCTTATTCCTATGGCAACCGATTCGGGGATACCGTCCATCAGCGCCCCTATGGCGATGGCCGTGTCGGAGCCGCCCTCCTGCTGGCCTTGGGAGCGCTTGCGGTGCTTGGCGTGTCGGCTGACCGCCCAGTCGGCCGCGAAGTAGGCTACTGCCCCCAACAGCAAGCCGATGGCAGGCGTGTCAAAGCCGCCCTCCCGGTAGGCCTCCTCCATCAGCTCGAAGGCCACCGAGGAGATCAGCACCCCTGCACCGATAGCCATCACGATGGAGATAACTCGCTGCGAGGCCTCAGCGCAGAGACCAACGAGCGCCCCGACGAGCAGGGAGATACCTCCTACGAAGCCCCAGAATCCCGCTAACAATGCCTCCATGCGGCCCTAGCAGCTCCTACCTGAGTCCTGGCCTCTTGACACCAAAACTGTAGTCCTCTTGAAGGGCCTCTCCAAAGCGTTCAAAGGTCATTTTATGCCCTTCTTTGGCTCTTTCGCCTCACAGCACCAGCAAGATGGCCGCGTAGATCGCCATACCGAGCGCCAGGGGCCAAGACCGGCTCTCGCGTTCCCTAGGCAGCTCCTCTTTGAGGACGCAGAGGATTATCCCGCCGGATAAGAAGGCGATCAGCACGGCGAGGGCTGGATCGGGGATCTCCATCAGCAGACCGACCAACCACCCAACGAAGACAGCGGCGGCTAGCACCCATCGCCCGACGCGGCTGTAGAGATCCTTGTGGTCCTCGCGCAGCCCATAGTCGTTGACCACGAAGTGCAACGCCATGGCGATGAAGAACAGCAAGAGTGCCCCAAGCCCCGTGGCTATGCGGTTAAGGAGCAGGTAGCGATGATGGCGTTGTAGATCCCAAACGAGACGCTATGTATCCAGAAAACGTCCCCACTCGCACGGTCCCCCACCCCGCCGCATTATGGCGCCCGCGCGAGACCTTGGCGGCCCGCTCCAAGCCATAGAAGACGAGCAGCCCCAGGAGCGCCAGCAGGTAGACGTGGCTCTCCAGGAAGGCGAGGCCTTCGCCCACTGCCTCGGCGATCACCTCCTGGCTCTCGGCGAGCTCGGGCAGGAGGTGGAAAAGACGTAGGTCACAGAGACGCCGCCTGCCATCGAAAGCCAGATGCTGTGGGGGTTGCCTTCGAGGAAGCGCAACCTGTTGGAGACCAGGTGCACGACGACCAAGCCGACCACGGCGAGTAGGGAGACGACTGTAACAATGGACATTGCCCCTAGATACCCCTGCTACGTTATCTAGAAAGTCACCCTGGCAGTGAGAATGGTTAGGCAGAGGGTGACCGGTGAGACTTCCCCCGTGACCGGAAGAGGGCCGGTCACTCTTTCGGCTTATCTACTGCAATTTCGGACGTTATTCGCCCCTGACCGGCGCGATCGGCCGATTCTGAGGCAAGGAGACTAATTGTGACTAGCATCAGTCTTGAGAAATCCGGTGGTTGAGCTTTTCCAGGTGTGCCTGGGCCGAGAGCTCAGCATAACGGCGCTTCACCAGCGGGACGTCCGCATAGGCTGCCTCCACGATCTCCTTCACAGAGGACGCGCCCGACCTGAGGGCCGCAACCACCTGCGCCTCGCGCTCCCGACGGTGGGTTAGATACTCCTCGATCTTCGCCTTGGCATCTTGTACCTCCGGTCCGTGCCCGGGCAAGATGCGACTAGGGGCTAGGGCTCGGACCCGCTCCAGGGAATCGACGTAAGCCTGCAGATCTCCCTCTGGTGGGGCAATGAGGATGCTGCCCTCCCCTGCTATGAGGTCGCCGGAGAGTAAGGTGCGGCTTTCCGGGTGCCAGAAGCAGAGGTGGTCTGGGGAGTGCCCCGGAGTGTGTACGGCCACGAGCTCGCCTACCCTATACCCGTCCGAGAGTTCCGTGCCGAAGGCGAGGACCGAGGCCCCCGAGAGCTCAGAGAGCCGCCTGGCCCCGGCCGCGTGGTCGGGATGGTGATGAGTGAGAACTATGCGCTCCACGCGGCCTGCGGCGGCGAGGATGGCCTCCAAGTGCCTCTCGCGGTTGGAGCCCGGGTCCACGACCGTTCCCTCAACCACGTAAGTGTTGGTGCCTTCGAGCGTGAGTGGCCCGGGGTTAGGAGCTTGGAGAGTAAGGAAGTCCATCGCGCGATTGTACAACTCAGCCGGGACGCACTACCCCCGGGGAGTGTCTCCAGACGGCCTTCCACTGCCGCTCTGATCCTTCTTGCGATGTGGCACCTAGTTGCGCCTCTTCTCACAGAACCCTTCGCTGTGTCGCTGCGGACTTGCGAGGCTATGGCGACAACTCCAAGCCCGAGAGCGGGGCTCACCACATCAGCTGCTCCCCAGTTCTGGCGTCCGGCTCTTCTTTCTTGCATTACACTTAGCTTAGCTACGCATATAGGGAGGGATATGCCCAAGGGAAACACCCGGCTTGTACAAGCGTTGTATTGGTTCGTTAACGACGAGCTTGAACCGTTGGCCCTGAACCTAGACGACACGAAGTTCTTCTGTTTCTTCAGCACCCGGTGGAATGCCGATACTTTCAAGCAGGGACAGGGGATGCCGCCCGGACAGTGGACGATGCTCCGCACCGAATCGGCTGATCATCTCATTGAGTTGTGCGAGCGGGCAATTAGAGAGGGTTACACTGACTTCGCTCTAAACCCGCCACCCAACTATGATGGCCGGGACCGGCGGTGGACCTTCGATGAATTTATAAAGATTATCGAGCGCCCCGCCGGAGGCGGATTCAAGAGGTAGAGCCGTCAAGCAACGGCTCAACGCTCCGTCTTGGTACGCAAAGGCGATTCAAACTCTTTCCGTCGCAACCCCCTCCTTAGCGCGGCGGAAAGAATCCGAAGCCGGTACGAACGAGCTCACTGGTGTCTGTACTACTCTAAATCTAGAAAAGAAGTGTTCTATCCCTCCGAGGGATGTAGGGCGCTTAGCCTTAGATACGGGCAAAAGGTCTAACAGAAGATGTTGCAGACCGTCTTCTGAGGATATAGATCTCGTTGTCGATCACCGAGAGAGCCGCGCAATTCCCCGATCCCAAGGGGTGTTGTCAAAAAGCCTTTTGAGCGCTCGCAGGCTCCGACGAGCAAAGGGGGCCGCTGGTACTAGCTCTGCGACTTCAACGGCCTTTGGGGCGGCTTTGAAGAGGTTTTTGCCTCCAATCACCTGGCTGGGTTGCGTGCTAGCCGATTGATTGCTGGGCTAGAATCCGGGGCGTCGGTTCGGGGATCGGCTCTCCGAACACCCGCCTGGACATGAGGTCCGCCCGGATGGCTAGATGCGCCTGAGCCAGGGCTTCCTCGTAGCTCGCACCCCAGGCCGCGCAATTCTTTAAGTCGGGTACGCAGGCGATGAAGCCGCCATCCTCTTCGCTCCAGAATATCTCTATGGTGTACTTGTACTCTGGCTCTCGCACCGTGCAACCTCCTTGCCCCGCAACCCATGATGGATCGTTTCTACCGTGACAATGGCCGCAAATAACGAAGTTGTCAAGGGTCGAGGGCAGTATCAGCTAAAGGGGTAAGGAACTCGCGCCTAAAGCTAGGGGGCTGGTTGCCTCTAATAGTGCTCACAGCATTGAAGCCGTTTTAAGTGCTTGCTTACCCCGGGCGGCCCCTCGGGCGCCGCACCTCCGAACGGTGGCTCTATCTACCCCGCTTTCGCCTTTTCGAGGGCCTCGCGCACTATGCGATGGGTCGCACCGTCGGGCGCGAGCCTAACGTGGAAAGGGACGGACGCTGTTGTCGTAATTTGCGTTCGTCTCAGCCTACCTAGTCGCGAGCAACTCCATCGGGGCCTCCCCGCCAGCCGAAGGTTCCAACGGTACGCTGCCTTCAGTCGGTTACGTACTGCTGAAAGCCGAGGTCCTTGAGCGCCCGCCTGATGCTACCGGCCGCCTCGTCTAGCTTTCCCCAGTTGGGCTCCGGCGAGTCTTCTTCATTGGGACTTATTGGGAAGGACATGGGCCCGTGGATAGGCTACACATGGACGTGGGTGTGGGGAATCTCCAGTCCCCCTATCGCGAGCCCGACCTTCTCCGGTTCGAAGCTTTTCTGAACGGCCTTGCCGATGACCTGGGAGACAGACATAAGGTGCGCGGCCAGCCCGGGACCGAGGTCGATCCAGTGGTCGGCCTCTTCTTTGGGGACGACGAGCGTGTGGCCCGGGGCGAGGGGGGTGATGTTCAGGAAGGCCACGCACGAACGGTCGCGCCAGACGAAGCGGGCTGGCACCTCCCCCTCGATGATGCGTGTGAAAACCGTCCCCATGCGCTGCTCCTCCTATCTATTTCGGGCGATGGTAACACCCAAGCGTCTGAGGCGCCTCGACAAGTCCTCGCCAGCAAAGGGTACGCCCTCACCGGGGCCTTCCAGCACCCCTGAGAGCCCCACACCAGTGGCCATACCCGCCGGGAAGTAGGGTCTCGCGCGAGGTTGCGCGAAACAGTCCTCGGAAGCGGGTCGTGTCGTTGGTAGGCAGCAATAACTCGGTTTGTGGAGGGGTCGCCAAGTGCCGACCGCTGCGGCTCGGTACAATGCTTTGCATTACGCCGCGCTATACGAGGAGATGACGCCGATGCCACAGCCTATCGATCTCTACTACTGGCCGACGCCCAATGGGAAGAAGATCACTATCTTCCTAGAAGAAGCCGAACTTCCCTATAACCTGGTACCGGTCGACATCACGGCGGGCGGCCAGTTCGAAGAGGAGTTCCTCAAGATAAGCCCCAACAATAAGATGCCCGCCATCGTCGACCATGAGGGCCCAGACGGGGAGCCCATCTCCATCTTCGAGTCGGGAGCGATCCTGATCTACCTCGCCGAGAAGGTAGGCAGGTTCTTGCCGCACTCCACCCGCGGGAGGTACGAGGCGTTGCAATGGCTGATGTTCCAAGTGAGTTCCGTGGGGCCGATGCTTGGCCAAGCCCATCACTTTAGGCAGTACGCACCCGAGGAGATACCCTATGCCGTAGAGCGCTATACCAACGAGGCGGCTCGCCTCTACGGGGTCACGGACCGGCGCCTCTCGGAGGTCGAGCACTTCGCCGGCGAATACTCCATCGTCGACATGGCTGTCTATCCCTGGGTCGCCTCCCCCGAGAAGCAGGGGCAAAGGATGGAGAACTTCCCGAACCTCAGGCGCTGGTATGAGGAGGTAGGATCGCGCGCGGCGGTCCGGCGGGGGATGGAGGTGGGTGAAGAGCTGCGCCGCCCGATGGAGGATCTCGGCGAAGAAGCCCGCGACGTGCTGTTTGGGGGCAAGCGGCGTACTTAGAGGCTCCGCCAATAGGCAAGTAGCGTATGTGTCAAGAAACGATGGGAAGGCTGTCGAATCGCTCTGAGAGCTGCCAAGTATGAAAAGTTGCCAGCCTATTGGCGGAAGCTCTTACTAGGATTGGCTAAATCTGGACATTCCCACTGCAATCAGCACCCGCCGGGGCTTCCCGCACCTCCGCTGCTTATTGAAGTGAGGAGACCCGGTCAGCGCTATAGGAGCCAGAAGGCCGAGCGGTGCGACGGGTTCTCATGGGAGGCTCTGCTCGGTGAATAGAGGCAACGGGGCAGCCCCTTACTACGCTCCTATA
>JADDPM010000187.1 GCA_016781885.1 Rubrobacter sp. | reverse complement strand
CGGCATCGTCGGGATCTGGCGTATCGTCAGCGGGTGAGACCGAAGCCTTGTATCTAAGAATCACTCGGGCAACCCGTCCCCTTTGGCGTATGTTCTTCGAGAGAGTCTATAGCTCCCGCAGCCGCTCTTTCTACCCCCGGTAACAGTCCTCTCGACTTAAGGCCGGAGAGTACCCCTTGGTCCAGCAACGTCACTTCGACGTCGGAGAAGACGTTCACGATCTGCTCGTTTTCCTTCCCACGAGGAGCGTTCCAGCCTCTTCCGTTCGTAACGGCGACCACTTGGACGACCTCCTGACCCGGTAGCGCCATCATCAGTTTCGCCGTTTAGCCAGAGCAGGAGCCCTCCCAGAGCGAATCGTATTGCAACGAGGAGTAATGGTGGAATGTAGACTACGGCATACTTCACCGCCGCCATGTTGGTGCCAAAGAAGACGGCTGTCAGGAGAAGAGAGACCTCGACGAGCAGGGCCGCGTTTTTACTCTCGTTCACAGCGGTAGATTCCAAGTCCCGAGCCGCTGGAGGCACATTCGACTACGTCATGGCTTTCTGGCATTACTAAGAGGGGTTGGGATGCAAGAGAACCCTTGATTACGCTACAGTCCGCCCACTAATCTCCATCACAGCCGGTCGCATCCCACAGGGCGTGCCTTCGTCTTTTTAAGACGCGTTCAAACGTTCCCGGCTCGTAGTTCCGGGTATAGTTGCGATAGTTCATCCTTCAAAGCGTTCAAAGGAGAGAACCCGCATGCCGCCAGGGTCCAAGCAGTACACCATCGGAGTCGAGGAGGAGTACCAGATCGTGGACCCCGAGACCCGCGAGCTGCTCTCACAGGGCGAACGGGTGATAGAGCTGGCACGGCGATCCGTGGACGAGGAGGAGGTGACGGCCGAGCTGCTGGAGTCGCAGGTCGAGACCGTCACCCCCATTTGCCACACGCTCGCGGACGTGCGCGCCGAGGTCCTGCGCCTGAGGTGTGGGGTCATCGAGGCTGCAGAGGAGGAGGGCAACTGTATCGTCGCCGCGAGCACGCACCCGTTCTCACACTGGCGGGAGCAGGTAGTCACGCCCAAGAAGCGCTACCGGATGCTGGTGGAGAACTACCAGCAACTCGCCAGGGAGCAGCTCGTCTTCGGCTTCCACGTACACGTGGGTCTCGGAGACCGCGAGGCGGCGGTGCGGGTGCTGAGTCGCCTGCGCGCATGGCTCGCGCCGATGCTCGCCCTCTCGGCCAACTCTCCCTACTGGCTCGGCCAGGACTCCGGCTATGCCAGCTACCGCACGCAGGTCTGGGGCAGGTTCCCGGTCTCGGGGCCGCCCGGCCCCTTCAGGTCGCGCGACGAGCACGACGAACTGGTTAGGGCACTGGTCGAGACCGGAACCGTGGAGGACGCCACCAAGATCTACTGGGACGCCCGGCTCCCCGAGAAGGTCGAGACAGTCGAGGTCCGGGTCATGGACGTGTGCGCGCGTGTGGAAGAAGCGGTGATGATGGCGGGCCTCACCCGCGCCCTGGTCCGCACCTGCCACGAGCGGTCCGAACGCGAGGACCCCTACCCCAAGCCGCGCCCCGAGCTCCTGCGCGCCGCCCACTGGCGTGCCTCCCGCCACGGCCTTGACGACAATCTCATAGACGTCGAGGCCGGACGTGCTATCCCCGCCCGGGAGATGATCGAGAAGATGCTCCTCTTCGCCCGTCCCGCCCTCGAAGAGGCCGGAGATTGGGAAGAGGTCTCAGAGCTCGTGTATGAGACCCTGGAGCACGGCAATGGCGCCACGCGGCAACGTAGAATCTTCGGACGCAAGGGCCGTCTCGAAGGCGTGGTGGATATGCTGGTCGAGGAGACGGCGCAAGGGACGGTCCCGCCTTAAAGAGAGCACCGTTCGCCCGTCAGGACCTCGACCTCGCATGTGGTGAGCGGCTCGCGGCGCGGGGTGCCTAGGGTGACGCGCCGGACGAAGCCCGCTCCTTCGAGCCTGGGGCGGTAGGTCGGGAAGGTGAGGAGGGCGTAGCGGCCCGGGCCGCGACCCCTGCGGGAGGGGCGGTGCTCGATCCAGAGTACAGGGCGTGGCAGGTCGGGGAGGCCGGAGGCGAAGCGGTCTCTCACCACTTCGGCCGCTAGGCGCTCGACCATCTCGTCACCCCGCTCCTCGGGCAGGTCGCTGCACAAGACCACGGGTGCGTCCTCAGGCGTCTGGCCAGGGTAGATCCTGATGCGCGCCCACCCCACGCCGTAACGGTAACATTCACCCTGGTGTATATAGTCGTACATGGTCTCCAACTTCGCCCAGTTCCGGAGCCTCGCTCTCCCTATCCCGGGCGGCTGACGACCCGGTCGATCACACCGTACTCTACGGCCGCCTCCGCCCCGAGCATATAGTCTCTGTCAGTATCGCGCTCGACCTTGTCCACGGGCTGGCCGGTCATCTCCGCCAACAGCTCGTTCCGGCGCTGCTTGGTCCGCATGAGCTCCCTGGCGTGTATCTCGACGTCCGAGACCTGCCCGCCCAACCCTCCGCCGATGCTCGGCTGGTGCAGGAGGATGCGCGTGTTCGGCAACGCGCTGCGCTTGCCCTTCGTCCCGGCCGAAAGAAGAAACGCCCCCATGCTCGCCGCCATCCCCAAAGCCGTCGTCGCCACGTCACAGTTAACGAACCGCATAGTGTCGTAGATCGCCATCCCCGCGTATACGCTACCTCCCGGGGAGTTGATGTAGACGTTGATGTCCTGCTCCGGGTCCTCACTGTCCAGGTGCAGAAGCTGCGCCATCACCACGTTGGCTACCTGATCGTCGACCGGTGTGCCCAAGAAGATGATCCTGTCAGACAACAACCGCGAGTAAATATCCATCGTCCTCTCCCCGCGAGGACTCTGCTCCGTAACGTAAGGGATTACCATAGATGGATCGTCGCGCCGCACTCCTGCCTCCTCTCCCACCAGTCTTGGCTATACTCTAACAGAGTAGCATTAATGCAGTGTTTCTGCAAGCTTTATGTGGCGTATGGAGGTGAAGTTTGGATCTTCCGCACTTGCGGGGCATGCGTATGCGGGCGGTTCTGAGCCAGGAGCAGTTAGCGGAGAGGAGTGGGGTTGCGCGGGATACGATCTCCAAGCTGGAGACGGGCCGGCGCAAGGCCTATCCGACGACGGTTCGCAAGCTGGCCGCCGGTCTCGAAGTAGAGCCGCAACTGCTGCTGGGCGGTGTAGAGTACCTGGACGAGGAGCCGGTCGAGGGAGATAAGGAGCCAGGGGGCGACAAGAAGATCGGGTTCTAAGATCAAGGACCGGCAAATTGCCGGGGAGGTCATACCTTCAGGCAGCACAAATCATACTTTTGGGGGATGCTTATCCAGGTCCAACCCATGAAAATTTATCTTAGAAACCGTCTGAAAAGGGGTTCTGAGGCGGTGGCTCGGTATCCTACCG
>JADDPM010000186.1 GCA_016781885.1 Rubrobacter sp. | reverse complement strand
TGGTCAAGGTGCTGCAGGAGAGCTTCGGGATCGAGTCCGGCTACATGACGACCATCCACGCCTACACCAACGATCAGAGCCTCCTCGACACCGCCCACAAGGACCCGAGGCGAGCCAGAAGCGCGCCGCAAAACATTGTCCCGACCTCCACAGGCGCCGCGAGGACTGCGGCCGTAATCTACCCCGAACTCGAAGGCAAGATCGACGGTATGGCCCTCCGCGTCCCCGTCCCGGACGGCTCGATAACTGACTTCGTGGCGCGCGTCTCCCGGGAGACCTCGGTCGAAGAAGTGAACGAGGCGTTCAAGACCGCCGCGGACGGCGAGCTCGCGGACATCCTCGAGTACGCCGACGCCCCGCTGGTCAGCAGCGACATCGTCGGTAACCCGGCCTCCTGTATCTTCGACTCGCAACTGACCATGTCCACCGGCCAGAACGTCAAGGTCTTCGGCTGGTACGACAACGAGTGGGGCTACTCAAACCGCACCGTCGACATCGTCCGCTTTATCGGCGAGAAGCTGTAGGAACGCCGGCTACTGGGGGTGAAACCTACCGCCGCCGCGTCATTCGGGAAGGTTTATGTCGCGGCGGCAGTCCAATGAACCATGGCTGGTCGGGCATCTGATCAGGATAGCCATCGATATCGTCCTTGTGCTGATACTCTGGTAGTTTCTCCCGGAACTACTCACCCATATACTGCAACCAAACGCAATGCGATGACCGGCGGAGACGCAACCAGGTGTTCTAGAGGGCCGTTGAGTAGGAGAACTTCGTGAACAAGAGAAGCGTGAGGGATCTCGACGTGAGCGGGAAGAGGGTGCTCGTGCGGGTGGACTTCAACGTGCCGGTCAAGAACGGCGAGGTCACGGACGACACCCGCATCCGGCGGGCGCTCCCGACTATCCGGTATCTACTGGAGAAGGGGGCACGCCCGATACTGATCTCCCACCTCGGGAGACCGAAAGGTGAGCCGGACCCCAGGTACACCATGGGCCCGGTGGCGAAGAGGCTTGAAGAGCTCCTCGGCGCGCCGGTCCTGAAGCTCGACGCTGCTGTCGGCCCGGAGGTGGAGAAAGCACTGAAGAACCCTGGCGAGGGTGTCGCACTCCTCGAAAACTCCCGCTTCTATCCCGGGGAGACGAAGAACGACCCGGCGTTCGCGGAGCAGTTCGCAACGCTCGCCGACCTGTACGTGGACGACGCATTCGGGGCGGCTCACCGTGCGCACGCCACCACTGTCGGCGTCGCGGAGCGTCTGCCCGCGGCGGCGGGGCTCCTGGTGGAGGACGAGATCGACTACCTCGACAAAGTCCTTAGCGAACCCGAGCGTCCCTTCGTCGCCATCCTTGGTGGCGCAAAGGTCTCCGACAAGGTTGGCGTGATAGAGAGCCTCCTCCGCGTCGCCGACACCCTGCTCATCGGGGGTGCCATGTGCTTCACCTTCTTCATGGCGCAGGGCTTTGAGGTCGGCAAGTCCCTTGTCGAGGATGAGTACACAGAGGAGGCCGGGAGGCTCATGAACGAGGCGGGGGAGAGGCTGGTTTTGCCGGTGGATATAGTCGTAGCGGAACGCATGGAGGAGGACGCAACTTCGCAAATCGTGAGGGTCGATGAGATCCCAGAGGGCACGATGGGCCTGGACGTCGGGCCGGAGACGGTCGAGAGATTCGGGGAGCACATCGCGGGCGCGAAGACCGTCTTCTGGAACGGGCCGATGGGCGTCTTCGAGATGGACGCTTTTGCGAAGGGCACCGAGGGCGTGGCGAGGGCTGTCGCCGAAAGCGGGGCTACGAGCATCGTCGGCGGCGGTGACTCGGTCGCGGCGGTAACGAAGCTCGGCCTCGAAGACGAGATGAGCCACATCTCCACCGGCGGCGGCGCCTCTTTGGAGTACATCGAGGGCAAGGAGCTGCCGGGGATAGCGGTGCTGCCGAACAAGGAGGATGCCTAGATGGCGCGTAGACGACCGATAATGGCGGCGAACTGGAAGATGAACAAGCTCGTCGGGGAGGCGCGGGAGTACGTCGAGCAACTTCTGCCGCGCATCGAGGGCGCCGGAGGGGCGGACATCGCGGTCTTCGTCCCGTTTACGGCTCTAGGCGAGGTTGCTCGCTTGACTGAAGGTACGCCCGTCGTCGCCGGGGCGCAGAACTTCTACTACGAGGACTCGGGGGCGTTCACGGGAGAGGTCTCCGCGCCGATGCTGCTCGACGTCGGGGCCGCGGCGGTCATCGTCGGGCACTCGGAGCGGCGTGAGATATTTGGCGAGACCGACGAGATGGTCGCCCGCAAGGCGGCCCGGGTGGTCTCCGCTGGGCTACTCCCCGTGGTCTGCGTCGGCGAGACGAAAGAGGAGCGGGACTCCGGCGGGATGTGGGAGAAGGTCTCGAGGCAGGTCCGGGCGGTCTTCGAGTACCTCGGTGATGAGACCTCCGGCGAGCCCATCGTCTTCGCCTACGAGCCCGTCTGGGCTATAGGTACGGGGGATACGGCCACCCCCGAGGATGCGCAGGATGCTACGAGTAAGATACGCGGCCTCCTCGGGGAGTTGCGTGGCGAGGACTTTGCGGGCGCCGTGCGCATCCTCTACGGCGGCTCGGTCAAGCCGGGGAACGTCGGAGAGATCATGGCTCAAGAGGACGTGGACGGCGGTCTCGTCGGCGGCGCCTCTCTGGAGGCTGAGTCCTTCGCCGAGTTGGTCAACGCCGCCGCGAACGTGGAGAGCGGCTGACCCTCTTTATCGCTAAAGTTATGCTAAAGTAGTCGCCATGATCTACGTACTGGCATTGCTACACACTATCTTCAGCGTGGCCCTTGTGGCGCTCATACTGCTGCACTCCGGCAAGGGTGGAGGACTCTCCTCCTCGCTCGGTGGTGGAACGGGGGGTACCTTCTCCGGCACGACCATCATGGAGAAAAACCTCACGCGGCTAACCCTGATCGTGGTCGCGCTCTTCACCATCTCTACGGTAGCCCTGATCTTCCTGACCTAAGGCCACTCCGTATCGACCTTTTCGAGCAAAGAAGAAGGAGCCGCCCGGGGAGGATGGGGAGAACAGGCGACTCCTGACATGATTATATACCTATCGCCATATTTGCGAGTATGAACGCTCACAAAGACTGAACACTACCAAATATTGGGTGGTCCGCTCATCGCACGTTATCTTGCCGACCTACCACGATAGTGCTCCACAGGCTTAGGACGCCCGGACTCCACTCTGATAGCAAGGCGCGGCTGTCTTCTGATCCAACGAACAGAGAAAGCACCACGAGCCCGGGCGTCGAGAGAAAAGAACTCTGAGTGTCGGAGGGGGGACTCGAACCCCCACGCCCTCATCGGGCACTAGGCCCTCAACCTAGCGCGTCTACCAATTCCGCCACCCCGACACGAGTAGCCCCAGGATTATAAGC
>JADDPM010000185.1 GCA_016781885.1 Rubrobacter sp. | reverse complement strand
GTGGATGTGGAATATCACGAACGAGCAGGGCATCGGTCACCCGGTCCTCACCGCCTGGATGATCAAGAGCGCGGCAACCAACATGTTCACCTTCGAGCGGAACCCTTACTACTTCAAGGTGGACGGAGAAGGAAACCAACTCCCCTACATGGACGGAATCAGTTCGAACGTCGTCCAGGACAAGGAGGCGCTGACCACTCGGGCGCTGATGGGAGAGTTTGACTATCTGGGAGAGCGAGCTTCCATGCGCAAGCTTCCCCTGATAGTGGAGAGAGCGGAGGAGACCGGGATCGTGCCCTTCGTCCCCCGCCAGCACGTGTCGCCGACCACGGTTTTCCTCAACCTGACTTACGCCGACAAGAACTGGCGGAAGGTAGTCCAGGATGTCCGCTTCCGGCGGGCACTGAGCCTGGCGACCGACCGCAAGGAGCTCATCGAGAGCTTCTACCTCGGCGAGTTTGCCGGCCCGCCGAAGGAGACCAACCCGTCGGAGTACGACGTGGATCGGGCCAACGCCCTGCTCGATGAGATGGGGCTGGATAAGAAGGACCCTCAGGGCTTCCGGCTGGGGCCGGATGGGAAGAGGTTCAGGATCCACTTCGAGGTTATCGACGCGACCGAGAGCCACGTCCCGGTGGCGGAGCTGATGACCGAGTACTGGAAGAATGTCGGTATATTCACCACACTCAGGAAGATAGACGGGACGCTGTTTGGGGAGAGGGCCGCGGCGAACAAGCTTCAGGCGACCGTGATGTGGACCCACGTCCCGATTTGGCGCATGGCAGCGAATACCGACTACCTGCCAAGCAACTTGTCGGGAAGTCTGTGGGCGACGTGGTACAACAGCCAGGGCAAAGAAGGAGAGGAGCCGCCGGAGGAGATCAAGGCACTCTACGAGAACCACGGCAAGTTCATGTCCGCTACCGTTGGCACACCCGAGAGCAATGCCGCCATGGACGCGATCATGAAGAGCCACCGCGACAATATTTGGCTCGTGCAGCTGTTCGAGGATGCCTACTGGCCCACGTTCTTCAGCAGCAGGGTCAAGAACGTGCCGAGTGGAATCAAGAAGGATGTCTTCGGCATCATCGCCACGTACAGCATGGAGCAGTGGTACATCGAGGAATAAGCACCCGCCTCTCGGTAGTGCTGCTGGCGCTCGGGACTTGGGAGAGTATCTGATCATGCAACCGCCGGTATCTCCTGAGCACCGCCTCAGGACCGGGTCGGTCAGTATGGGACTCGATGACACGAACACGAAGAGAAGCAAGAAGGGGAAGAAAAATGGCAGTATCACCGGCACCAGTCACCGAGGAACAGGTTCTGTCCTTTCAGGAAAACGGCTATGCCCAGTTCGACGACGTGCTAACACCGGAAGAGTTGAGCGACTTCCGCAGTGCGCTCGCCGACGCAACGGGGCAGGCGGAGCTCGGCTATTTCTACCGCGAGGGCCAGGAGTACACCCAGCACGTCAACCTGTGGGCGTCTCATGCAGGGGTACGTCGGCACGTCTTCAACCCGAAACTGGCCGAGATTGCCCGCCAGCTCAGTCAGAGCGAACGTGTCCGGCTCTGGCACGACCAGCTGATTGTCAAGATGCCGGGCAACGACCCCTCGCGGTGGCACCAGGATCTCCCGCTCTGGCCGATGATCGAAGCAGGGCCGCTCACCTGCTGGCTAGCTCTGGTCGACGTGACTGTTGAAATGGGATGCATGTCCTATATCCCGGGTTCACACCGTTGGGGACGCCTGGCGTGCGGCACCCTCCCCAGTGGGATACTTGCCACCTTGGAAGGGGTACGGCTGCTCGTTCCCGAGGACAAGCGCGATCGCCTTGAGCCGGTGACGATTGAGCTCAAGGCAGGGAGTTGCGCCTTCCACGACTCCCTGACCCTGCACTACGCTGGCCCGAATCAAACAGACAAGCCCCGCCAGGGCTTCATCATCAACTACATGCCGAACGATATCAGATTCAGTGGCAAGAGCCACGTAACCACCGATCCGCTGAATCTTACCGTGGGCCAACCGATCGCCGGCGAGATGTTCCCGATCCTGGCATCGCGGGACCAGACGGAGATTGCCCGAGCCTAACGGAAGGAGGCGAATGTCTTGGCGCTGGAAACGCTTCCCGACCTCAGTTCGGAGTACGCGCTCACCGACGAGCAGATTGAGAGCTTCCGCCGCGACGGCCACGTGCTGTTGCGCGGTGTTTGCTCAGCAGACGAGATCGCCGCCTACCGACCGGTCATTGCAGACGCGACATTGCGGCTCAACACCCAGCATCTGCCACTCGAGCAGCGCTCGACG
The DNA here is from genome assembly GCA_016781885.1 of Rubrobacter sp. Taxonomy (GTDB): domain Bacteria; phylum Actinomycetota; class Rubrobacteria; order Rubrobacterales; family Rubrobacteraceae; genus Rubrobacter_F. The sequence continues at coordinate 1,108 of JADDPM010000185.1, read as the reverse complement.
TATGGCAAAGCCTTCCTGCAGGTGGGGCATATCTCGGAAAAGGATGCAAGAGTCAAGGAGTTTGTGCTCGCTCGCCGCTTCGCCCAGATCTCTGCGCGACTATTGGGGGTCAGCGGAGTACGCCTGTACCACGATCAGGCGCTCTTCAAAGAGGGCAGTGGAGGATACACGCCCTGGCACCAGGATCAGTACTACTGGCCGCTCGACACCGACAAGACAGTTACGATGTGGATGCCGTTGATCGACATCACTCCAGACATGGGGCCAATGGTCTTTGCTTCCGGCTCATACCGCGAGGGTCACCTGGCACCGCTCGCCATCTCAGACGAGTCCGAGGATTACTTCGACCGGCTCGTCCGGGAGCAGGGCTGGAGTACGACCGATCCACCGTTCATGGCGGCGGGGGACGCGACCTTCCACACCGGCTGGACTCTCCACCGCGCCGCACCGAACACGACCGGGAAGATCCGTGAGGTAATGACTGTCATCTACTTCGCGGACGGGACGCGGATATCGGCGATTAATGCAGGCAACGAGGGGGATCTGAGAGCCTTGCTGCCGGACCTGGAGGAGGGCGATCTTGCGGAGGGTCCACGGACACCACTTCTATATCACGAGTAGCGTGTAAGTCCATCACCTTCAGATCGTCAGTCCGAGGACGTCCGCAAGTTACCAACCCGTCCTCCTCCTGACACAGGTCGGCGTTGTGTTCGCGGCTATCTAAGCAAGGACCCATCTCGATATGACAGACTGCGGGCCGGTGTCTCCAGGGAACGTGTCTTGCTGCCCCTTACGGGTGAAGCAGGCTGGAGGTATGGGATGTCAATGATCGAGAATTCAAGACTACAGGAAGAGGATCTACCCAAGACGAGGCAGCGCTGTCCCACCTGCCACGGTAAAGGACTTGTCTCCTACAGCGAGTGGTCCCGCACACACAAGGAGCCAGGGGAGGCGCATCTACCTGACGAGCAGAAGGAGCAGCCCTGCGGTGAGTGCGGGGGCGCGGGCTATATATACGAGTTATAGATTGTTGGAGCATCTAAGGTATAGAGTGAGAGAGCCCGTGCTGCCGGGCGTCAACAGGGGCTACTCGGGAAGTGCCCACACC
>JADDPM010000071.1 GCA_016781885.1 Rubrobacter sp. | reverse complement strand
CGCATCCGCCAGATACAGCTCACCGCCCTCGCGAAGATAAAGAGTAGCCCTCACGCCGCTTCTCTGCGCGACCTGCTGGATTAGCCCCTATATTTCACGGCGTGATCGTTCCTCGAAGCTCGTGGCTACCATCAGTCCCGCGGCAGCTAGGTAGAGGAGATCGCCGCCCCCGACAAGTGCGAGAGGCGAAGGCGTGAGAATAAAGTACCAACCGAACCCCACGATAAAGGAGACGACGAAGGCGATCGCCAGTACGACGGCCGAGAGAAGGGGCCGCCCGGACAGAAAGAGTACGCTTAGTAGCGCCAATAGCGCGCATACGGCGTTCGCCGTAGCCGCTTCATCCAGCAGGTCGGGGCCGCCAGACCGTTCGCCGTTCGGGAAGAATACGAGCATAAAAAGCATCCATAAAGCGAGACCGCTCAAGACCAGAATCGCCCCCGCCGAACCGACCAAACGCGCCAGACCACCCCTCGTCCGGCCTAAGCGTTCCGTTCTCGCTTGAAGGTCCAACGCTGGCCTCACCAAACTCTCCCTCATACTTCCGCTCTGCTAGAGAAGTTATTCTAGCGACGAACCTTGAATGGGCTCTGGCAACGTTTCATACCGGACGAAGCGTAGTCCTTATCTTTTCTATGAGAGCGGTCGTTGAGTAGCCGGTCTCGAAAGACAATACCTTTACTTCCGCCCCGATCTCCGCCGCAACCTCTGCCTCCGGCAAATCTTCGACGCGGTAATCCCCGCCTTTGACGTAGATGGCGGGCTTCAACTCACGTAGAAGTCGTACTGGGGTATCTTCATCAAAGATGACAACGGCGTCCACAGATTCGAGAGCGTCTAATACCATAGCCCGGTCGGCTTCTGAGACTACGGGGCGCGAGGGGCCTTTGAGCTTGCGAACCGAGGCGTCGGAGTTGAGGCCGACGACGAGCGCGTCGCCTAAGGAGCGCGCGGTGCGCAGGTAGGAGACGTGCCCGGGATGCAGCAGATCGAAGCAGCCGTTGGTGAAGACGAGACATCCGCCCGCTTCGCGCATCCTGGCTATCCGGGGCGGTATCTTGCGTGCAGATTCGCTGGAGGTTAAGAGGAGCCTCCTCCACGGGGGTTCTGCTCCCCGCTCTCACGTTCTTTGCGCGCCCGATCCTCCTCGTCTTCGGCCCGGTTCTGGTTGCGCTCACCGGCCCTGCCTATAGCGCCGGTCATAACTAGGATCCCGATGATGGCAATGACGACTAGCCCGATGCCTGCCGCTATGGCGATGCTCAAAGTAAACTCTCCCTTACATACGTGGAGGCTACCGGGCCTCCTCGCCCGACAGCCTCAATATTACCAGAAGGTGTGAGGGCGGGACCGCCCCCTACGCGTCTCTCTACCTACCGCCAGCCTGGGCTCCCGGCCCACCGAGGTTTAGCTCGCCCCGCTCGACCTTTCTGGCGAAGTTCTCCAGATCCTCGCGCATCTCGCGTTCGGGGTTAGAGAGGGCGTTCGCCGCAAGCTCCCCGACCTTGCCGCCAGGCGGATCGGTGTAATTCATCGTGACGTCTATCCGCGTGCGGCCCTCGGCGACCTCCTCGAAGCGCACCTGCCCGGAGGTCTCGACCTCGTTGTCGTTGGTGCTGTTCCAGCCGACGCCGCGCTCCGGGCTCATCTCGGTAGTCTTGGCATCGAACTCGACGTCCTTGCCAAGAGGCCCCTTCACCTTCCAGTGGCTCGTGTCCTGGTCGATCACACGAACCTCTTCGACGTTGACATGATCTGGGGGAAGTTCTCCAGGTTCGACCAGTACGTGAAGACGTCCTGCAACGGAGCCTGTACCTCAATGCTCTCGTGTACCCGCTGGGCATGAGTCTCGCTCCATATACGTTACTCAGCTTCTACACAGAAACGTATCGAAAACTGGGATTCTTAACTCCGACCCGACCTTACGGCCCTGTACACGAGTCCCCAGACCGCCCCGAAGACGGCGTGGTCGAGGACGGGCAGGAGCACCTTTGCGGTCTGCTGCTTCCACGGCGGCAGATGTACCCCGGTGAGCGGCAGCCAGCTCGCCCACCCCGCGCCCCATGCCAGGAGGCCCAGAGCCGAGCCCACGGCCGCTTCCTCCTTCGCCCCCTCCCTCTCCCGGCGCAGGAGCCCCAGAGCCCCCCCTAGCCCGACACCGTAAGCGAGGTGCGCGACCACGGCCAGAGCGCGCCGCGCCCCCGGCGACGAACCCTCCAACAGCCCGGTCTCCTCCAGCCTCTCGACGACTTGCTGGGGGGCGGTCGTGCCTACCAGCCCCACCGAGGCCAGCGCCTGACGGAACGCGCTCAACGCCACCGTGCCCCCAATCCCGCCCACGGCACCATGTAAAGCCCTCGTCATCAAACCCATACCCCTCTCTTACCCGAAAGTCTAAAGAGCTACTCCCCTTCTTGCAGAACCTCGAAGGCGCGCTCTAGCTGGGCGTCCTCCTCGAAGACCTCCTCTTTCGAGAGGTCTCTGGTCTCTTCCGGGGTGCGCGGCTCCTGGTCCTCCTTCAAGCTCACCTCAACGTCCGGCTCGATGCCGGAGCCCCGGATAAAGTCTCCGTTCGGGGTCAGCCATTCGGCGACGCCGAGCAGGATGGCCGAGCCATCGCTCAAGGTGTACTCGTCGAGCACGGTCCCGGTGCCGAAGGTCGTCTCTCCGACCACCCGGGCCCGTTCGTTATCCCGCAAAGCTCCTGCTACGATCTCGGCGCTCGACGCGGATCCCTCATTCACCAGGACCACCAGTGGCGCGTCCAGCGGCTCGTTGCCGTCGGGGACGTACGTCACCTCCTCCTCGCCGTCGGCATCCTTGCGAATAAAGATGCTGCTCCCGGCGGGCAGAAACTGCGCGGCGACCTCCTTGGCCTGCCCGACAAGGCCCCCCGTGTTATCCCTGAGGTCCAGCACGAAGCGCTCAGCGCCCGCCAACCGCGCCTCAGCCGTCGCCTCCGCCAGCTTCTCCGCGCTGTTCTCCGAGAACGACGCCAGCCGCAGATGAGCGACGTCCGTATCCGGGATCAAGCTCCACGAAGCAGCGGATACCTCTAGCTCAGCGCGCTCGACGGTAAAGTCGCGCTCCTCCCCCTCACGCAGCATCGTGAGCTCCACCTCGCTCCCCTCGGGGCCCCTGACCTTGTCCCCGATCTCCTTTATGTTCTCCCCCTGGACGCTCTTACCGTCCACGGCGACCAGTACGTCGCCCGACTCGATCCCCGCCTCCTCCGCCGGCGATCCGTCGATCGGGGACGTGACCACCACCTCGCCGTCCTTGTTGTCCAGCTTGATCCCGACGCCTACGTAAGTGCTGGAGAGCCCCTGTCGGCTCTGCTCGCTCTCCACCGGACTGAGGAAGCGCGTGTGCCCCTCGTCTCCCAGAGTCTCCAACATCCCCTCTATAGCGCCGTAGGCTTGCTCCTTGGGGTCGATGGCCTCCTGACCCACGTAGTCCTCCTCGACCGTCTCCAGCGCCTCAGCGTACAGCGCCACGCTCTCTCTGTTCTCCGCCGAGACGCCCGCCGGGCTCTCCGAGCGCCCGTAAAGGTAGGACGCGAGCATGAGCACCAGAGCCACGAGTACGAAGGACAACCTCCGCGCCAGCAACCGACGTCGCTCTTCCTTGGTTGTGGTGTTCTTCCACACGCCGCTGATTTTAGCCCGTAAGCCTACTAGCCGTCACTCCGTTAGTAGACGGGGTTGGCGAGACGCCTGGCCGTGATCATGAGGCGGGGTTGGAGAGGGTTTGGGCTCTCCACTCAAGCATCCCGCCGGTCGTTGAGATAGTCCTCGTAGGAAGCGTAGGTGGGGCGGTTTACACCCGGACGCCAGCGGGAGAGGAGGGTCGAGAAGGTCGCGCCCGCGCCGATAAGAGCGAGGACGACGAACACGAGTCCGCCGAGAATGGGAATCTGATAGGCCGCCGCGACGAGGACGGCGCCGACCGCTGCGGCCAGAGCGTCACCGGCCCGGTAGTGCCCCGTGGCGAGCACCACCTTGCGCCCGAGGAAGTAAGCGGTGACGAAGAGCCCGAAGAAGACCAGCGCCAGGTACGCCGGCCAGAGCAAGAAGAGCAACACAAGTCCCACCCCCGTAATAGCGAGCAGTACGGAGAGTATGATCGCCGCCGGGAAGGAGCCCAGACCAAGCAGCAACGAGCGTCCCGGCGAGAGCTCCAGGCTCCGGGTGGCGGCGCGAAGCGGCCTCGGTACGACGACGGTCGCGAGCACCGCGAAAGCGGCGAGCACCAGGGTCATCAAAGCCCACCCCGCCGCACCCAGGAAGGCATCGGGGTCCTCCTCGTCGAACTCAGGAGAAAAACCTGCCCTCTCGACGCCAATAACGACGGCTGATGGATCGCGTGCGAGCCTGCCGCCGCCACACGATACGTCCCCCTCGACCCACGCCTCGGGTCCCAGATGCACATCCCCGCTGCCCACCTTCACGTCACCCTTCACCGGGGCGTTTATGTATACGTCACCGGATCCCGCCTGCACGTCACCCCCGACGGGACCCTTGATCTCGATATTGCCGAGGCCGGATCTTACGTCCTCCTCAACCTCGCCCTCCACGAGCACGTAACCCCAGGCTGTGGAGACCTCTTCCACGGTATCGCCCTTCTCCACTACTACGTTCTCCATAACCTTCTTCTCGGAGGCACGGACGGGGCCAGCGGACAGGACCAGCGCCGCCAGGAAGAGGGCGGGAACAGCGATCAGGAGTCCAGCGGAGCGACTCATGCTTCCTGGGCTCTGCGCCTCCGGCTGAGGACGACCGCGAGGGCTATCAGGACGTCAGCCAGGCCCCCCAGAACCAGTAAGAGGAGGATGGTGAGACCGGCTGCGTCCACTATCGCGGTCACCACCTCGACGGAGCTGGAGATCAAAGCCCAAAAAGCGCCCAGGATACCCATCGCCAGCATGACGGGCTGCGTAGCTTCGAACTCCAGGGAGGCGAGCGCGGTGACTAGAAGCACGGCGCCGAGGAGCCCCCAGATGATGCGCCCTCCCGCGGAACGGGTCGGCAGCGCCATCGCAACGCCTCTGTGAACGGACCGTGAACCCGCCCGGGAGAAGTCCAGGGAGCCCAAGAAGGCGTTTAAGTCGAGCTCACGTTCGTAGAGCTCGCGACACTCGCCGCAGCGAGCGAGGTGGTCCCGGACCTCCCGCTCCTCCCCGGCGTCAAGACTCTCCGCCGCCTCCCGGTCGGCGAGCTCGAAGACCTTCTCGGGGTCGCAGCTCCGGGGGCCAGCCTCGCCCGGATGGTTCATCCCGTCTCGCCCTTTTCTTCGAGCCTCCCCGCGAGCATGTTCCTGCCGCGGAAGAGGCGGCTCTTGAGGGCCGGGACGGTTATGCCGATGATCTCGGCGATCTCCGCATAAGTGAGACCCTCGGCGTAACGCAGGACGAGCGGGACGCTGTAGGACTCGGGCAGCGTCATCACCGCGTCCCTCACGCTTCTGGCCCGGTCCGCCTCATCGGCGTCCGCATCGGGGCCGCGCGTGAGCGGGGCGTGCAGGTCGGGGTTGAACTCTACGATCTCCCGGCGACGGCGCAGGGTGTCTATACCGAGGTTGTTGGCGATGGTGAGGAGCCACGTCTTGAAGCGGTACTCGGGGTTGAAGGTCGAGAGACGGTCGTAGGCCCTCAAAAAGGTCTCCTGTACTAGGTCCTCGACCGCCGCATCGCGGCCGGCGTAAGGGTAGATCACTCGCCCCACCAACCGCTCGTAGCGTTTGACCAGCTCCTCGTAGGAGCGCACGTCGCCCGACCGGGTTCGCTCGACCAACTCGTTGTCCGTAAGCCGCGCACGGGGGAAAGAGAGACGCTTTACCCGCTCTCGCCAACCGCCCAATGCCACAGGTGCCGAATACCCCATATGCTAGTTATACGACGTTTCGTCCCGAAAGTTTCGGAAGCTGTAAGGACAATATACGCCTCCCATGAAAAACCCGCCCCCGAAGAGCGGGAGCGTCTCTTCAGGGACGCTCCAGGCTACAGGCTCGTTTCCGATGGTCCGAAAGTAGCTTCCCCTAGGAGAAAGCACCGAGACCTAGATAGAGAGCTGGCCGTCCACGGAGAGACCGGAGGGGCCGGAGGCGTGGTTCGCGAGGGCCTCTCTATCCACAATAACTATCTTGCGGTTCTGGACCTCGATGGTACCGTCGCGCTGTAGCTCGCTCATGACCTTGGAGACGGCCTCGCGGGTCGAGGCGATCATGTTCGCCAACTCCTGGTGCGTCAGACGTATGTCCAGGATAGTGCCCCCATGATTGTCCTCACCGAAGCGCTCGCCGAGGTTGAGGAGCAACGTCGCCAGACGGGTCGAGACCTCGCGGTGCAGGAGGCTCTCTATGACCTCGTCGGACTGTCTGAGACGCTCGGAGAAAGAGGAGAAGAGCTTCATGGCGAACTCCGGCTGCCGCTTTATCACCTCGGTCAGAGTAGACTTCGGCACGCTGGCCACCCGTGCGTCGGTGACGGCCTCGGCGAAGACGTCTTGCCATCGTCCCTCGACGAGGTTCAGCTTCCCGAAGACCCCACTGCTCTTCAGGAGCGCGGTCGTCGCCTCTTTGTAATCGCCGTAGATCTTGTAGAGGCGTATGGTGCCTTCGATCAGGAAGTAGAGCTGATCGTCGGGGTCCCCCGGAGTGAAAAGGGTATCCTTGGCCTTGAACCGCCGCTCTACCACCCGGATGCCGGCTCTCTCGAAGTCTTCAAGGCCGAAACCGCTGGGAGCAGTGGTGGCGGCGAAGCTACCGGTGTCGTGCCTGCCAAGCATCTCTGTGCTGCTCACCCCTCTCCTTAAAGTAGCAAATCTTTCGTAAGCTCAAACTCATGTTATACCCGAACGATTAGCTCGATTATACCCCACCCGGAACATCTCATATGTGTGAGATCGTATTTTCAGGCGGCGGTACGGCGCCAGCGGAGTTCTACCCCCTGGCGCTTGGCGACAAAGAGTAGGTCGTCCCTCAAAGCCTCGATATCTTTATCGTAGATGGTAAGAAGGCAGAAACCACAGTGTTTATAGGCCCAGACAAAGGGCGCCAGGTCCCCGGCCATTCCGGCCTCCGTAGCGAAGCTCCAGGCGTCCGAAAGCTCCAGACGCTTTTCGGAGAGGTCCACCACGATGCGCCACCCCTCGTCGGCCGGGACCTCGAAGTATCCTGGCAGGCTACCCGCCGGGAGCATCGTACCTTCAAGGTCCCGGGCAAAGGCCCTCTTGTGGGCCTCGACCCCGGCGAGGTACTCGGCGTCGTCCACGAGCTTCGGGGGCGCGGGCGTGTAGAGCCTGTTCTCAGCCACCTTGACACCTTCGGGCGGGTAGAACCCGACAAAGGGTACCGGTGAACGCCACAGGTGTTGTATGACCCCGAGCGTTATGTTGCGCCGCCCCTGTCTATCCCCTGCGGACTCCGCGTAGCGGGTGGCGGCGAGCCGCATATGACGCGGCTCCCAGGGGTGAGGCTCGCCTACAGTACGCAGTCTCCGGCGCCGCTTACTTATGCGCTTTATCTCCTCCACGACCCGGCTATTCTACAACTTGCGCTTGCTCGATGCCGCAAGAACTCGGCTACGGGCACGAAAAAGGCGGAGACCCGAAAGTCCCCGCCTCCTCCGAAAGCGTTTCGTATCCTCGCTACTCGCTCTGGCTCAGGAAGAGCAGGTACAAGAGCGTTAGCAGCGAGGTCAGCGCCGCCGCTATGTACGTAAAGGCCGCCGCCGTGAGGACGCGCCGGGTGCCGGCGGCCTCGCGGGTCGAGAGGACGCCGTAGCGGGTCAAGAGGCCGTAGGCGCGCGTAGAAGCGTTGATCTCCACCGGCAGCGTGACCACGTGGAAGAGCAACACTCCCATGAACGCGATGACGGCGAGCTGGATAAAGAAGGTCCCCAGACCAAAGATACCCATGAGGAACAGAGGCATCCAGAGCTGGCTGCTGAACGCCACTATCGGGAAGAGCCCTGCCCGCGCCTTCATCGGCAGGTAGCCCGTAGCGTCCTGGATCGCATGCCCGCACTCGTGGGCCGCCACGCTGACAGCGGCGATGGAGTTGTGGGCGAAGTTGCCCTCCGAGAGCCGCACCGTCTTGCTCCGCGGGTCATAGTGGTCCGTAAGCTGGCCTGCTACCGGTTCCACAGGGACGTTAGAGAGGCCGTTACGGTCCAGAATCATACGCGCCACCTGCGCCCCGGTAAGGCCGCTGTAGCTCGTCTCCTTAGAATACTTCTTGTAAGAGCTCCTCACCCAGAGTGCCGCCGCCCCGGAGATCAGGACCCCCAGGATCATTACTAAGAGATAACCGCCGAATCCCACTTATTCCTCCTTAAGGATGACAAGTTCGACACGCATATTTTACTACATACATATATACGAGAGAGCCCGCCGCTGGTTGCGCCGCTCGCTCTCCAGAGTGGATGTTACCTCCGCAGAGACATAAGGATCCAGAGCACGTAATAGAACATCAGAGCGACGGCGGCGAACAGCGAGAGGGCTGCGGCGACATACTGGTCTGTGCGGTAGTAGTGGAGGACGTTCGAGGTGGAGTAGAGGATAGCCACCGCCGCCAGCCCGACCATGGCGACCGCGAAGATAACGCCGAGCTGAAAACCGAAGATTATGCTCGCCACTATCAACCCCAGGGCGATGAAGAAGCCTATGACCAACACCCCGCGCAGGAACGAGAAGTCCGCTCCCGTAGTGAAGGCCACGGCCGTGAGGCCCGCAAAGAGCAGACCTGTGATTAACCCCGCCGCCGGGACCAGCGTCGGATCGTCGCTGATGAGGACGGCGAGGACCATGAGCGGCAGGAAGATGATCGCCTGGGCAGCGACGTGGAGCGCGAGCCCGGCGTATTGCAGGCCACGCGAAGTGGCAGACCTCGCCCAGTAGTCGGCGATCCAGGACACCCCGATGAATAGCCCGATCACGATGAGCCAGTTGAAGCCGCTGGTCATGAGCACCGCGACGCGCTCGATCCCCGGCAGCTGCAACAGCGCATACTCGAACACGAGGAACCCGAGCACGGCGAAGGCCAGATGCGTATAGGTCTTGCGTATGAACCCGGCTCGCGCCTCGGGCAGCGCGTAAGCGGCCGCATTCCCGCGAGTGCCGTAGGACGTGTTCAGCGCCATAGAATGCCCTTTCTTACCGGTGTTGCGACAAGTGAATTATACGACGCCACGAGAGAGGGGGGCGGATATATCCGCCCCCCTTCCTTCGGCTCGTTGTCGCTAGGTTCTAGGTCTGGGCCGCGGCCTGCTCCTGAAGGTCGTCCACGACGCTCGGGTCAGCGAGGGTGGTGGTATCGCCCACGTCTTGCTCGCCCTCGGCTATCTTCTTGAGGATGCGGCGCATGATCTTACCACTCCTCGTCTTGGGCAGATCGTCGACCGCCACGACCTGGTCGGGACGAGAGGTCGGCCCTATCTCCTCGCGCACATGGTTTCGGAGATCCTGCATCAACTCCTCGCTCTTCTCCCGGTCGCCCTCGAGGATCACGTAAGCCCAGATGGCCTGGCCCTTGTCCTCGTGGTGCTTCCCGACGACCGCCGCCTCGGCGACGGCGGGGTGGGAGACGAGCGCGCTCTCGACCTCGGCTGACGAGACGCGGTGGCCGGAGACGTTCATCACGTCGTCTACCCGCCCGGTGATAGTGTAGTAGCCGTCCTCATCGCGCTTGGCCCCGTCACCGACAAAGTAGATCCCCGGCCCGTACTTGGAGAAGTAGGTCTCCTGGTAGCGCTCGGGGTCCTTATAGAGGGTGCGGAGCATGCCGGGCCACGGCTTCTTTATCACGAGGTTACCCTGACCGGCCCCCTCGATCTCGTTGCCCTCCTCGTCGTAGATGCCGACGTCTATGCCGGGAAGCGGGAAGGTAGCACTGCCGGGCTTGGCGGCGGTGAGGCCGGGCAGGGGGGAGATCATGATCGCGCCGGTCTCGGTCTGCCACCAGGTGTCCACGATTGGGCAGTGTCCGCCGCCTATGTTCTCGTAGTACCACACCCAAGCCCTGGGGTTGATCGGCTCGCCTACGCTGCCGAGCAGCCTCAAACTGGAGAGGTCGTGCTTCTCCACCGGCCCGGTCCCGACCTTCATAAAGGCCCTTATCGCGGTCGGAGCGGTGTACAGGATGGTGACCTTATGCCTCTCTATCACGTCGAACCAGCGGTCGTTCTCGGGATAGGAGGGCACCCCCTCGAACATGAGGGTCGTGGTGCCCGCTGCGAGCGGCCCGTAGAGAAGATAGGAGTGGCCGGTGACCCAACCGACGTCCGCCGTACACCAGTAGATGTCGTCGTCCTTGACATCGAGGACCGACTTCATCGTCGCCTTGACGTGGGCGAGGTAACCGCCCGTGGTATGTACGATTCCCTTGGGCTTGCCCGTCGAGCCGGAGGAGTAGAGGATGTAGAGCGTGTCCTCGGCGTCCATCTCCTCGGCGGGGCACTCGTCGCTCGCCTCGCTCATGAGGTCCTGCCAGCGGTGGTCACGCCCTTCGGTCATGGGAACCTCGTTGCCGGTGCGCTCGACCACGACGACGCTCTCCACGCTTGGCGAGTCTTCTAGAGCCTTGTCCGCGTTCTCCTTCAAGGGGTTGATCCTGCCCCCGCGCGGCGCCTCGTCGCCGGTTACTAGGACCTTCGCCTCGGCATCGTTGAGCCTGTCCCGCACAGCGTGGGCCGCGAACGCGCTGAATACTACCGAGTGCGGAGCGCCTATCCTCGCGCAGGCGAGCATCGCGATCGCGACCTCCGGGATCATCGGCAGGTAGATCCCCACCCGGTCGCCCTTCTGTACCCCAAGGTTCTTGAGGACGTTGGCGAACTTCCTGACCTCGGTTGCGAGCTCCTGGTAGGTGTACATTCTCGTCGTGCCGGGCTCGTCACCCTCCCACAGAAGGGCGGTCTTGTCGCCTCTGCCCTGCTCGATCTGGTAGTCCAGGCAGTTGTAAGCGACGTTGGTCTTGCCGCCGGCGAACCACTCGGCGTTCGGCGGGTCCCACTTGAGGACCTGATCCCACTCCTTGAACCAGTGCAGATCGCGGGCGCACTCCGCCCAGAAACCCTCGAAGTCTTCCCTCGCCCTATCGTAGATCGAGGGGTCATTTACGTTAGCCTGGGCTGTGAAATCTTCGGGCGGCTCGTAG
>JADDPM010000184.1 GCA_016781885.1 Rubrobacter sp. | reverse complement strand
TGGCTCGTTGAGCGAAAGAGGTTACTCGCAAACCAGGAGAAGTCAGCCCTGTTTTTGAGCCGCCGGGGAGGGAAGCTCTCAACGAGGGCGGTGGACCTGATCGTGAGGAAGCTGGGCGAGGAGGCGAACCTCGAACGGCCGCTTTCGGCTCACGCCTTGAGACATACATGCGTGACCAATCTCGTAAGAGCCGGGACCGACCTGGTGCTGGTGGCGGAGATCGCCGGGCACAGGAGGTTGGAGACCACCCGCCGCTACAGCCTGCCCTCGGCCGCCGATCGGGAGGCGGCGATGGAGGGCATCCGGGTGGAGTATTGAGTCGGCCGGGCAGCCAGCGGTAGAACGCGGTAACCGACGATGCCAGGGCAGTTCCTTACCGAAGAGAAGCGGCGCACCTACGGGCGCTACGCTGGCGAACCCACCGAGGAGCAGCTCGCCCAATACTTTTATCTGGACGACGAAGATAAGGCCCTGATCTGTCGCCGGCGAGCCGGGCACAACCGGTTGGGCTTCGGCTTGCAGCTTGCGACCGTTCGGTTCCTCGGAACTTTCCTCGCCGACCCCACAGACGTCCCAGAGGGTGTGGTCGCCTACGTGGGCACTCAGCTCGGCATAGGAGATCCGCAGTTAGCGTTGGGGCACTACCTCGACCGTCCGAACACGAAACGAGAGCACGCTATCGAGATCCGCCACGCCTTCGGCTACGAGAGCTTCTGCGAGCAGCCCTGGCACTTCGGGTTGGTGCGATGGCTCTACGGGAGGGCGTGGCTCGCTGAGGAGCGGCCGAGCGTGCTCTTCGATTTTGCCACCTCCTGGCTCTTGGAGCGCAAGGTACTCTTGCCGGGACCTACGGTGCTTGAGAGGCTGGTCGCGAGGGTACGGGACCGGGCAAACAGGCGCCTCCACCGGAAACTTTCCGAGCTCCCCGATGAGCAGCAGAAGATGAGACTGGAGCGGTTGCTCCTGGTAGAAACCGGCGCCCGGCATACCAAACTCGACAGGCTCCGGCGCGCGCTCACCCGCCTGAGCGGCGCCGAGCTGGTCCGGGCGCTAAACCGCCTCCGCGAGGTCCGCTTTCTCGGCGCGGGCTCCCTGGACCTCTCCGGTATCCCGCCCGGCAGACTCGCCGCCCTCGCCAGGGTTGCAGGGTCGGTCAAGGCACAGACGATAGCCCGCATGTCAGAGGAGAGGAGGATAGCCACCTTGGTCGCTTTCGCCCGTAAGCTGGAGGCGCGGGCCCAGGACGACGCCCTGGACCTCTTCGACGCGCTCGTCGCCGACATGGTCGCGGCGTCCCGGGGTCTCGAGCGCAAAGAGCGCATGAGGACCCTGAAGGACCTCGACGCCGCGGCGCTGACGATGCAGGATGCCTGCCGGCCGCTCCTGGATCCCGCCCTCCCGGACGAGATGAGCCTCGGGGAGTTGAGGGAGCAAATCTTCGCGACGACGGGCAGGGAGGATCTCCGCAACGCGATCGATACCGTCGGGTCCGTCGCCCGTCCGCCCGAGGAGGAGCACCGCAAGCAGCTCGTCAGGAAGTGGAACACCGCAAGGACCTTCCTGCCCGACCTGCTGTCCGCCGTGGAGTTCCGGGGCACCGAGGCCGCGGCCCCCGTGTTGGAGGCCCTCGAGTACCTGCGGAGTTCCGGGTGGAAGGGGCGTTACCTCCCCGAAGACGCCCCGCTCGCCGCGGTCGCCAAGGGATGGGAGCATATGCTCTTCACCGGCGACGCTAGTGGCGACGCAAACGGCAGCGCCGACGGCAACGTCAGTGGCAACGGCAAGATCGAACGCAAGGCCTACTCGCTCGGCGTGGTGGAGGCCCTGAGCGACGGCCTCAAGCGCCGGGACATCTACGTTACCCCCAGCGAACGCTGGGCCGATCCGCGCGCGAAGCTGCTCTCCGGTGAGGAGTGGGAGGCCGCGCGCCCGCAGGTCTTGAGGACTTTGGAGCTGCCCGCCGATCCCGGGGAGTACGTGAAGGAGCTCGAGGAGAAGCTCGACAAGGCCTACCGCCGCACGGCCGAAAACCTGCCCCAGAATGCTGCTTTGCGGGTGGTGCTGAACGCGCGGGGCGCCCAAGCCCTGGACGTCACCGGCCTCGACGAGCTGGAAGACCCCGCCTCCCTGGTGGACCTCAGAGCGAGGCTCGCCGTGATGTTGCCCAGGGTGGACCTGCCCGAACTGCTCCTGGAGATCCACGAGAGGACCGGCTTCGCCGACGAGTTCACCCACGTCGGCGAGGGTGGCGCCAGGGTCGAAGACCTGCACAAGAGCGTGTGCGCCGTACTGATCGCGGAGGCCTGCAACGTCGGCCTGGAGCCGCTCGTGAAACCCGGCGACCCGGCGCTTACCAGGAGCCGCCTCTCCTGGGTGCAACAGAACTACTTCCGCGCCGACACCCTCACCGAGGCCAACGCCCGCCTGGTAAACGCCCAGGCCAACATATCCCTGACCGCGGTATGGGGCGGCGGCGAGCTGGCATCGGTGGACGGCCTGCGGTTCGTCGTGCCGGTGAGGACCATAAACGCCGGCCCCAACCCCAAGTATTTCGGCCGCGGCCGTGGGATCACCTACCTCAACTACGTGAGCGACACATCGACCGGCTTTCACGGGATGGTGGTTCCCGGCACGCTCCGAGACTCGCTGTTCCTGTTGGATGGTCTCCTGGAGAACAAGACCGGCCTCGACCCGAAGGAGGTGACCTCGGACACCGCGGGCTACTCCGACGTCATCTTCGGTTTGTTCTTTTTGTTGGGCTACCAGTTCAGCCCGCGCCTGGCCGACGCCGGCGAGGCGCGCTTCTGGCGAATAGACAGAAACGCCGACTACGGCCCTCTAAACGGTCTCGCCCGTAGCCGGGTCAACACCCAGGCGATAGTGGACAATTGGGGTGATCTCTTGAGGCTGGCCGGCTCCTTGAAGCTCGGAACGGTAACGGCCTCCGATTTCGTGCGTACCCTGCAGGCCCCGCAGAGGACCTCCACCCTCGCGGGGGCGTTGGCCAGCGTGGGCCGCGTGGCGAAGAGTTTATTTCTGCTCTCCTACGTGGATGATGAGGCTTATCGCAGGAGGATACTCGTGCAGCTAAATCGCCACGAAAAACGCCACAACGTGGCCCGCAAGATCTTCTACGGCCAACGCGGGGAGGTCAGAAAGCGTTACCGGGAGGGGCAGGAGGATCAGCTCGGAGCTCTGGGCTTGGTGGTCAACGCCGTGGCATTGTGGAACAGCTTCTACCTCGACCGGGCCGTCGAATACCAGCGAGAGCAGGGAGAAGAGGTACGGGAAGAGAACCTTGCCCGGATCTCGCCGCTCGTGCGTGAGCACATCCACGTACTGGGGCGTTATCAGTTCACCCTGGAGGAGTCGATCGCCGAAGGGGGTGTGCGTCCTCTGCGAGATCCCGCGGAGATCGACGAGTACGAACTTTTGGTTCCGGAGCCTGGCCCCTAACTCTGCCGACGGACGATCCTGTC
>JADDPM010000183.1 GCA_016781885.1 Rubrobacter sp. | reverse complement strand
GAACCTTCAGCTTGCTCAGTGGCAACATCGAGATGCACCCTCCATTCTGCGCAGCATTACAGTAACCATACCTCGCTACTGCTCTCCGGCCGCCCCCCGTCTCAAGCGTCCGACTCCTCTAGCGATGATCGGTGCCAGGACGATCAAAGCAGCGATCGCGAACAGGACGAGGGCGATAGGCCGGGTGAGGAAGATGGTAAAGTCACCCCCGCTTATCGAAGAGGTCTGTACCAGAGCCTCCTCCAGAAGACCGCCGAGGATGAGGCCGAGGATCAGCGGCGCGGCGGGGTAGTCGTAGCGCTTCATAAAATACCCGATCACGCCGAAGGCGAAGGCCAGCCACACGCCCCACAGCCGGTTCTCGATGGCGTAGGCCCCGATGAAGGACAGAAACAGGATGAGCGGGTAGAGAATACCGTAGTGCAACCTCAGTATGGAGGCGAAAACCGGAGCTAGCGGCAGGTTGAGGACGAGCAGGATCAGGTTCCCGATGTAGAAGGAGGCCATGAGTCCCCAGACCAGCTCCGGCTGCTGCTCCAGCAACAGCGGGCCAGGTTGGAGCCCGAATAGCAGGAACGCCCCAAGCAGCACGGCGGTGGTCCCCGAACCGGGGATTCCCAGCGTGAGGGTAGGCACGAACGCACCGTTCACCGCCGCGTTGTTCGCCGCCTCCGGCCCTGCCACCCCCTCTATGGCCCCCTTGCCGAACTCCTCCTTGTTATTGGAGAACCGCCGCTCTACGTCGTAGCTAAAGAAAGAGGCGAGCGTGGCGCCGGCTCCGGGCAAAATTCCCATGAAGAAACCCAAAAAGCCGCCGCGCACGATGGCCATCCGCGAGCGGCGCCAGTCCTCCCGGGTGAGCAGCATATCCCTGAACCGGGTGCGAATAGGCTCACTTCCCCCGCCTCTCACCTGTGACATGACCTCGGCCACGGCGAAGAGCCCGATGATGACCTCGAGAAACCCGAGACCTCCGAACAACTGCACGTTACCGAAGGTGAACCTGGCGGCGCCGGTCTGCGGGTCTACGCCGATGGTGGCTATCGCCAGCCCGAAGGCTGCCATCGCAAGCCCCTTGGCCTGGGAGGAGCCCGTGAAGCCGATCACCCCCGCGAGTCCCAGGGTCATCAGGGCGACGGTCTCCGGCGGCCCGAAGTTGAGCGCGAACCTGGCGAAGAGGGGAGCCAGGGTCATCAGCAGGATTATGCTGATCGTGCCGGCCAGAAAGGACGCGATCGCGGCTATAGCGAGCGCCGGTCCCGCCCGACCTTGCCGGGCGAGCTGGTAGCCGTCCAGCGTCGTGACCACCGTGGCGGAGTCTCCCGGCGTGGAGATCAGAACCGAGCTGATCGTCGCCCCGTACTGCGTGCCGTAGTAGATACCGGCCAGCATGATGAGTGCCGTGACGGGCTCCAGCGTGAGAGTGAGCGGCAGGAGAATGGCCACGCCCGTGGCGGACCCCAGGCCCGGCAAGAGCCCGATGACGGTACCGAGCAACACCCCGATAAAGCAGTAGGTGAGGTTGATCGGGGTGATCGCCGTCTGGAACCCGCCCAGTATCTGATCGAGAAGCTCCACGGCCTATCCCCCCAGACCGAAGATCCCCGTGGGCAGCGGGATCTGCAGGAAGAACATGAAGACGAGCCAGGCGGCGATGACCGCGCCGACGGCTACCACGATCGCGCGCAGGAGGCTCTCTCCCTCCACGAACCTGATGAGCGCGAAGACCAGAAGGCCAAAGGAGATGAGAAACCCGAGCACCGGGATGAGCAGTATGGCGACGAGCGTGAGGCCGAAGACGAAGCCGACGGTGCGCCCGGCGCTTGCTTCCACGCCGCCCTCCGGCACGTCGCGCACATCACCCTCCGGCCTGCTCGCACCGCGAGCGCGCCGCAGGGCCCCCACGCCGACCATCGCCCCGAACACGACGAGCAAGGTCCCGCTGAAAAAGGGCATGAACCCGGGTCCGATCCTCCCCTCCTCGGTTATCACCTCGTAAGCCGACAGGGAACCCACGGCAAACGCCGCACCGAGGGCCACGAGAAGGCCAGCCCCGATGAGGTCTGCCGTCCCTTCCCTCATGCCCCTAGCCTCCCTGGTTGCCCAGGACTTGCTGAAGTTGCTTCTCGTAATCCTGGAGATAATTCTCGAACTCCTGGCCCGTCCGGACCACGGAGATCAGGTAGTTGTCCTCTATGTACTTGTCGTAGTTGTCCGTGTCCGTCCAAGCCACGAGGGCATCGGCCCAGTACTTTCTCTCCTCCGGTTGTATGCCACCAGGACCGAGAAGGCCTCGGTACTGGGTGAACGAGACGTCGAACCCTTCCTCCTTGGCGGTCGGCACGTCGGCGAGCTCTCCGCCCTCGTACCGCTTCTCGGCGAACACCGCGAGCGCCTTGAGCTTGCCGGCCTCGAGCTGGCCTATGACCTCGCTGGGGTTGAGGCTCGCCATGTCGATGTCGCCGCCGAGCAGGGCCCCCACGAGCTCGCCTCCCGACTCGAACACCACCCGCTCGAGCTCGACGCCCGCTTCCTCCTCGAGAAGGCCGAACACGATGGTGTCGAGCCCGGTCGCCCCGACCACCCCCACGGTCAGGCGGCCCTGTTTGGCCGCGTCGATCACGTCCTGAAGCGACCCCCACTCCGAGTCTTGCGGGACGATCAGCAGCGTCGCGTCCTCGGCGATCTGGCCGATGGGAGTGAAATCCTCCCACGTCCACGGCGTCTCCGTGGTTATGGGCAGTGCGACGGCGGTCGTCTCCGAGGCCAGCAGGAAGCTCGGGTCGCCCTGCTGCTCGAGAAGGTAGGAGTACCCCACCGCCCCCGTCGTGCTGGGCCGGTTCTCCACGTTGATGTTCACTCCTTCGCGGACCTGCTCCATCCCAGAGGCCATCGCCCGCCCCAGGATGTCGCTCCCCCCGCCAGCATCGAAGGGCACAATCATGACGACGTTGCCGGTGGGCTCCCATCCGGAGCCGCCCTCACCGCCCCCACCACCGCCCCCGGTCTGCCCGCACCCGACGAGCCCCAGCGCGTAAGCGCCCACGACCATACCTCCGCCCGCCCGCAGAAAGTCACGCCGGCTCAAGGATTTACCCACCGTTCTCCTCCTTTCGGCTGCCCTTTCCCAAAGTGGCCAGCCTGTATACCGAATACGGAACACAGGCTACAATATACAGAAGTGGCGATCAAGCTTGGCGCGCATGATGTTGTGGTCGGTGATACATTCCCATATAGCGGTGGAGGACGGAGGTGAGTAGCAATGGCACTTCAGAGGGCCGCTCCGCTCTATCGGCAGGTCTACGAGCTGTTGCGGCGTAAGATCCTGGACGGCGAGTTCGCCCCGGGCGAGAGCGTGCAGGAGAGCCGCACGGCGGAGATGCTGCGGGTGAGCCGGACGCCCGTGCGCGAGGCCCTGGTGCAACTGGAGCGGGAGGGTCTGCTCATCGCGCGGGGGTTTGAGCGGGCGGTGACCAACCAAACGAGGGAGGAGTTCGTAGACCTCTACATCTG
>JADDPM010000011.1:19727-24890 GCA_016781885.1 Rubrobacter sp. | reverse complement strand
CCCTTGATGTCGGTACGTTAGGAAGGCGGGCTGAAATCTTGGTTGTCGAATCGGTCTTTGAACTCCATGATGATGTCCGAGACGTAAAGGCCCATCGCAGAAAGCGTCTCTTTGATCCCAAGCCCCTCAAGCGGACTTCCTTCCCCGAAGGCTACATCGAAAAAGACCTTCAAATTCATGTCCAGCTTGGGATTAGGACCGGTGGAGACTGCGTCATAACGCGCTATTGGCTCGCCGTCTTTGAGCATTGCCCCTCTGGGTTTGAGGTACAAGAGCTTGAAGCGGGTGTTCTTCATGGTAGCCCCAAAGCGGTAGTCCATGAAGGACTGAGCGACGAAATGGAATTCCCTGTGCTTGTCCCAGTTGGAAAGTTGACTGAGTCTGGCGAGCGGGTGGTCGTCGGGAGAATCGAGTCCATCGTAAGGTTGCAACCGCTTGAGGATCGTGATGTCACTTTCGTGCATGCCCCCGGTTTGGCTTTTCCAGCTTTTGAGCGCGTCTTCCGCTTGTTTGGGGGAGTCGTGAATGCCGGGGTCGAAGGGGTCCCGAGTGAAGATGGGGAATTGCGGCCTGGCAGAGCGCGGATTGCGCTCGTTCCTGATGACCAACTGCCAAGCCAAGTGGTCCAAGGCGGCTCTGGTATTCTGCACGATGTCCCCGAGAATGGGACTCCACCACAGCGGTGGCCACTGCCGAACCTCAAACCGCGCGATGTGGTGGCCGGACTCGGACTCGAAATCGTGGACGATTTCATACGGCTCGCGCCCGGTGAACTCATCAATGGCGTCGTTGAGAGCCTTGGCGTGTTCGTTCGCCCGCACCATCTTTAGCTGGCATCCGACCAACTGGTGATACGGGTGGTAAGGATGAGAGGCATTACGGTTGTTCATGTAGTAACCTCAGGGCATGGTGGACAAACGCAAGAAGCGGCCCTTAGTACGAGAAGGCGAACCTAGCCAGACAACGCCCAAGGGCTTAGAGATTCCGATACCAACAGAAGGGGATTTCTTCCGACTCTTAGACAAGGCGACTAAGAGGGAAGATCGGGAGAAGCCTTCTCGACCCGGTCGAGAAAAGCGTTGAACATCCCCCGCGAGTTGTTGCGGTTGTTGTAGCGGAACACATACTCATCCAGGTAAGACTGCAAGTGTTTGCTAGACACGCCTCGATAGACGCCGCTTACGCCGCGCTTTAGGTGAGTCCAGAACCCGTCTATGGTGTTGGTGTGGACATCGCCACTTACGTAGACGTGCTGAGAATGGGGCACCCAGTCGTGCTCATAGCCCATGTTCCCTAGCTGTTGGTAGATCGCCGCTTCGTCGGTGTAGACAACCGACTCTGGCAGCACCTTGGTACGGACGTGGGGCAGGATGGTCTTAGCTCCGGCATCGTCTACCACCTTGGCTACGATTGTTCCGCCCTTATCGTCTTTGCCGCGCTTCGCTAGGCCGAACACGGGAGTCTTGTCTACGGGACCACGCCCTTTGCCTTCTGGAAGACCCTTATTGCGCCACTTGGCCGCGCCGCCAACATAGGCTTCGTCGGCTTCAACAGTCCCGCCCAAGAGCGGATCACCTTGGTCTAACAGAGAGCGGATTTTGTGGAACATACGCCATGCGGTCTTGTAGGTGACGCCCAACTCACGCTCTAGTTGCTTCGCGGAGATTCCGCAGCGGGTGCTAGACATAAGGTAGATCGCGTAGAACCAGAGTTTGAGAGAAGTAGCGGAGTTCTCAAAGATAGTACCGACCATCGGGTGCTCCCGATGCCCGCAGAACTGGCAAGAATAAGAGGGGCGCAACTTGTCCCGATGGTGCTTCGTGATCTTCTCGCACGTCGGGCAGTAGATGCCGTCCGGGTAGAGCTTCTTTACCAGGGTGTCCAAGCAAGCGGCATCGTCGGGATACTGGCGATCAAACTCAAAGAAGGTTAGGGGAGAGTCGGAAGCCTTGGAGCGTTTCGGGTTATTCCGGTCTACCTTGGACATATTTTAAGTATACTACAAGTCGGTACCGACGTCAAGGGGATAAGTCCCCTACTTTTGGGCGGTGTGCCAGGGACGCCCGCCGCGAGGGTGACGATCATCGGCGGCGGGGTCGTTGGGACCGAGGCGGCCAAGATAGGCTTGGGCATGCGGGCTATCGTGAGCGTCCTGGACACCAATCCTAGGCGTCTGGCGTACCTCTCCGACATCTTCGAGGGCAGGGCGGACCTGGTGATCCCCAACCGCGCCCGCACCGCCGCCTACGTGAAGGGGGCGGACGTGGTGGTTGGGGCGGTCCTGGTCCACGGGGCGAAGGCCCCGAAACTCGTGAGCCGCGAGATGGTTGCGAGCATGAAACCGGGCAGCGTCGTAGTCGACGTCGCCATAGACCAGGGCGGCTGCTTCGAGACGAGCCGCCCCACGACCCACTCGGATCCTACCTACGTAGAAGAGGGCGTGGTCCACTACTGCGTGGCGAACATCCCCGGCGCGGTCGCCCGCACCTCGACCCTGGCGCTGACCAGCGTGACGCTCCCCTACCTGGTCAGGATAGCCGACGAGGGCGTGAAGGGCGCCGCCGCCTCCGACCCCGCTCTCTTTAAAGGTCTCTCGACTCTACGCGGCAGCCTGGTCTCGGAGCCGGTCGCTGAGGCCCATGGTCTGCCTCACGAGCCTGTTGAGAGGCTCCTCGACTAACCGCCCACGGACAAAGGGAGAGGGCCGGGACTACGCGTCCCGCCCCTCGTACTCCTTCTCTGCGCGCTTCTTACGAGGAGATGGCCCTCGTCCTACGCTCGATCTGCTTGAGGAGCGACTCGCGGTTCTTGTTCTTCTCCTCGTAGGCCCGGATCCTCTCCAACTCTCCAACGGAGAGCATGTCGAGCCTCTCAAAGATCTTCTTCACCGAGAGCTCGTCGTAGCCCTCGATGGGAGACTCGCCACCGACGGCAACGTCCGTCGTCGCAGTCGCAACATAATTCGGACCCTCGCCGCCGTGAGCCGGCGCGTGGAGGAAGCTCCGGTAGGCCTCGAAGGAGGCCTCGACGATCCTCCAGAAGATGTCACTCTGCTCCCCGGCCTGCTCCGCGAGACCCCGCGCCAGCGCCCGGTTCGCCTCCGCCTGGCGGCGCATCTCCGCCGTCGTATCCACGACTACGTCCCTCACGAATCCCAGGTTGCGCGCCTGGACCCCCGCTACGTAACCAGCGAGCGCCCTGTGCGTGCCTACCATGGTCCGGGCGAACTCCTCCGCCGCTTCATCTACCTTCTCTCTACCGGGTATTCCTGTACACTCCTTCGAGCTTGCTAAATGCATTTTGCACCTACGTTCAGGTTTGTCAAATTATGAAGGACCTGTAGTGCCGAGCCCGTCCGGGGTACGAGTGATGGAGGGAGAAGGTTATGTTCGAGGATTGGCGGGAGGGTGAGGGGTACGTGTTGCTGGAGCGGATGGAGGGGAACGTCCCTGGGTACCTCTCATATAGTGTGGAGGAGGGGGAGGTGGTCTGCGTATTCCTGAGCGTAGAGGAGGCCGAGGAGTTCTACGCGCATTGGCGGGCCAGGATCCCCGGCGAGGGTTGGGGCGCTGTGAGGTTGGACGATGGGGAGCTCATGAAGGTGCTCGGAAACTTCGATCTCGTCTCCGTCAGCCCGCGGCCCGAACCCGGCCTGGCCGAGTACCTCTATACCGTCGAGGATTTCGCCAACACGTTGCGGTAGGGAGGCTGGCGAGGTCTATATGTGGAGACTCGGGAGATCAGTACTACTTCCGGTCGGGAAAGATCCTACTTTCGGTTGGTGAAATTACGCGGGTCTTTGATACAGTATGTGCCGTAGAGTCCGATGGACCGTATATTATCCTGGTAGACGGAGCAAGTGAGAGGTGAGAAGGTGCGCGTGAGAAATCTCTTATTGGTAACGATGGCCCTGGCGATGTTTGTGGCCCTGGCCGCGTGCGGCGGGTCCGAGGATCAGGGGCAGGCTCCCTCTGACGACGACGTCCAGGCGCCCACCGCCCCCGCCAGCACGCAAAAGCAGGACAACCAGGCTAAGGCCCCGGCTGACAAGACCCTCAAGCTCTCGGTGCCCAAGATGGAGCGCATACAAGAAGATACGGTCCCGACTACGGCCGGCGACAACGAGGATGCTCTAAGGGACTACATCGGTATCCACCTGGAGGGAACAGGATATCCGTGGGAGGACGAGGCCAACGTGTACATCGCGGGTCACCGCCTCGGCTATCCAGGTACGGAGAGCTTCCTGGCCTTCTACGACATGGACAACCTTCAGGAGGGCGACCAGGTAACCATCTCCGACGCGAACGGCAAGCAGTACGTCTACGAGGTCTTCAAGACCTTTGTGGTAGCCCCCACCGACCTGTACGTTACCGAGCCCATCGAGGGTAGGAACGTGGTGACGCTCCAGACGTGTACGCTCCCCGACTACGCGGACCGCCTGATCGTCCAGGCCGAGCTCAAGGATACCCAGGCCTAAAACACAGGGTCCGAAAACCCCGAGAGGCCAGGAGGGCCGGGACCACCCCGGCCCTCTCCGCATCTCTAGCCCTAAAACTCCCTGGACCGCCAGAGAGCGCATGATGCCCCGGTGCATTTCCCAGGACCGGCGCGCACCATACCCCCTCTCAGCGCGCAGATTCTTATCGGCTGTCAGACGGTCAGGCAGGTTGCGGACGGCGGTAGTCTGGTACGCTTGAGAGCCGTCGGTGAGGGTGCCGGGAAGGGAGGCGTGGGACCTGTGGGAGTCGGGGTATGGCCGGGCCTGGAGCGTCCGAAAGCCGGAATGCCGACAGGCTGATATGCTCCTCGGCCTAGACCTCGGCACGGGCTCGGTGAAGGCCCTCCTCATTGACGAAGACGGCGGGGCACGGGGGGAGGGGTCGGCTTCTTACGCCGTCTCTTCGCCGCGTCCCCGGTGGGCCGAGTCGGACCCTGAGGAGTGGTGGAGGGCCGTCTCGCTAGCGGTTCGGATGGCGGTCGGGGGACGCGGCGGGGAGGTCTTTTCACTGGGGCTCTCCGGGCAGATGCACGGGGTCGTGCTCTCGGACGGGGCGGGGAACGTACTGCGTCCGGCGGTGCTCTGGGCGGACGGGCGCTCGGGCGGGGAGCTCGCAGCTTACCGGGAGCTCGGCGGTGAGCTGCTACGGACTTTGGGCAACCCGC
>JADDPM010000011.1:0-19686 GCA_016781885.1 Rubrobacter sp. | reverse complement strand
GACAACGAGCCAGGGGTATATGGTTCGGCTACTCACGCGCTCCAGCCGAAGGACTGGTTGAGATTACGGCTGACGGGCGAGGTCCTCTCGGAGCCCTCCGACGCCTCGGCCACCCTACTCTACGACCTCGAACGCGACTCCTGGTCGTGGGCCACGGTGAGGGCGCTCGGCCTCCGGGAAGACCTCCTCCCGCCGCTCGTACCCTCGTCCGTCGCCGCGGGAACCCTCTCGCCAGAGGCTGCCCATCACCTCGGCGTGAGGGCGGGGATACGTGTCGCGGCGGGTGCCGCGGACACGGCGGCGGCGGCTCTGGGATGCGGCCTTTC
Source organism: Rubrobacter sp. (assembly GCA_016781885.1). Lineage (GTDB taxonomy): Bacteria > Actinomycetota > Rubrobacteria > Rubrobacterales > Rubrobacteraceae > Rubrobacter_F. The sequence continues at coordinate 19,360 of JADDPM010000011.1, read as the reverse complement.
GGAGCCCGGACCCGTGCAACTCACGATCGGGACGGGGGCCCAGATCTTCTCCGTCCGCTCCCGCCCGGGCTATGACCCGGACCCGAAGACCCACCTCTACCGGACAGCCGCCGAGGCCCCGGCGGGGCGCTACTATGGGATGGCCGCCGTGCAGAATGCCGGGCTCGTCCTCGAATGGACGCGCAAGGTGCTAAACGCCTCCTGGGACGAGGCATACGCCGAGGCGTTCTCCGTGCCGCCCGGCGCCGGTGGCGTCGTCTTTCTGCCGTACCTCGGCGGCGATCGCACGCCCCACTTCGACCCCGGAGCTCGCGGCGCGTGGACGGGACTCGACCTCTCCCACGGACGCGCCCACCTCCTCCGCGCCGCCCTCGAAGGGGTTGCTTTCTCCCTGCGCGAGGGTCTGGAGGCGCTGGAGAGGACCGGCATCGAAGCCCCTGAGCTGTGGCTCGCCGGGGGCGGGGTCGTCGAACCTCCCTGGCGCCAGCTCCTCGCGGACGTTCTGGGACGGCCCCTATCTGCCTTCCCGCCCTCCGTCGCCGGCAACGCCTCCGCTCGCGGGGCCGCGCTCCTCGCCGGGCTCGCCTCCGGCGTCTACGAGAAGGTCGAGGACACCCTCGCCCTGGCACCGGAGACCGAAACCGTCATCTCCCCCCAGGATACCGCTCTCTACGAACCCGCCTACGCCCGCTACACGGAGCTCTACACGCGGCTGCGGGAGTAGCGTCTCGATAACGCGTCGGCCAAACGGAAAGAGACGCCCGCGGTCCCGGCCTCGACGGCTATCGCGTCTCCGGCGCTACAGGCCCAGGGGGGCGCGTCCCGGGCGGGCGACGCCGCTCTCTATAGCCGCGTCTCTCACGGCCACCGCGACATGTTCGTGGACGTCCGGGTCGAGGGCGTGGGGGACCAGCTCCGAATCGGAGGCCAGGGAGGCGAGGGTCTCGGCGGCGGCCAGCTTCATCTTCCGGTTGATCTCTCCCGCCCCCGCCAGGAGCGCCCCGCGGAAGATGCCGGGGTAGCCCAGCACGTTGTTCACGGCCGCCCCGTCCGCGGCGAACGCCGCGCCCGCCTTTATCGCGTCCTCGGGCTCTATCTCCGGGTAGGGGTTCGTGAGCGCCAGGATCACCTGTCCGTCCCGGACCATCTCTGGCTTTATAAGACCCGTAACGCCCGTAGTCGCGACGACCACGTCCGCCTCGCGCATGACGGTCTGCATGTCGGCGATCTCGATCCCCTTCGCCCTTGCCCGCTCGTGGCTCGCCTCCTTGGGGTCTGAGGCAAGGACTCTCTTTGCCTTCCCGTCCACCATCAGCGCGGCGATACCGAAGCCCGCCGCGCCCAGTCCGATCTGGCCGACTACCGCGTCCTCCAGCGCGAGCCCCGCGTGCTGGCAGGCCACGATGGCCGCCGCGAGCGTCACCACCGCCGTGCCGTGTACGTCGTCATGCATCACCGGCTGGGGGAGGGCCTCTATGAGCCGGCGCTCTATCTCGAAGCACTCAGGTGTCGAGATGTCCTCCAGGTGTATACCGCCGAAGCCAGGTGCTATGCGCTTCACCGTCTCCACGAACTCGTCGACGTCCTTTGTATTTATAAGGATCGGCATCGCCGAGACGCGGGCGAGCTGATGGTAGAAGACCGCCTTGCCCTCCATCACCGGCATCGACGGGACGGGCCCGATGTCGCCCAGGCCCAGCACGCGGGTGCCGTTCGTGCAGATGGCGACGCTGCGGCCGATCATGGTGAGCTGTCTCGCCAGCGAGGGGTCTTCGGAGATGGCTGTACACGCCCGCGCCACCCCCGGTGTGTAGACGTCGCGCATGTCCTGCACAGTCCGTACCGGCTGGGTCGCCTCGATCAGGAGCTTCCCGCCCTCGTGCTTGAGCAACGCCCGGTCACGGAACCACAGGACCGTGACCCCCTCGAGCTCGTTCAGGAGGTCCGCGACGCGTTCGGCGCCCGCGTGGTCGTCCACCTCCAGCGTGATCTCCCGTATAGAAGAGTCCCGCCCGACGTTCGCCGTAGTCACGTCCCCGATCAAACCATCGCCCTCGGCTATCGCCCCGGCGACCCTGGCGAGCTGTCCGATGCGATGCGGCAAGTGTATGCGGTACGTGTAATCGAGCGGCATGGCCGACCTCCTGAAGTTCCCTTGCCTGTTCCCCAGCAACACGCTGAATAATACGCGCCTACGCAACCAGGAGCGCGAAACCGCGCCCGAGCCCCGGAGTATCTCTGCAAAACACGTGTTGACGTATGGTCTCTGATATACTATAGAAGCAATTGAAGGTGGGTAACAGTAGATGGAGCGTCGCCCCCACAAGTGAGGGGCGATTTTTGTTTGTTGGAGCCCAAGGACAAGGAAGGTGGGCTCAAGTATGCCCCAGGGAACGGTCAAGTGGTTCAGTGATGAGAAGGGCTACGGCTTTATCTCCCCGGATGAGGGAGGCGAAGACCTCTTCGTGCACCACACCGGGATAGCCGGCAGCGGGTTCAAGTCCCTCGAAGAGGGGGCTAAGGTCTCCTACGAGGCGACCCGCGGCAATAAAGGTATGCAGGCGGAGAACGTTACCCCCGTTTAAAGAACGGCAGCCTTAGAGAGTGCGATGGCCAGGGTAGTTCCCTGGCCCTTTCTACTTCGGCGAGGCCCCGCCTTTCGGTGGGCGTTCAGGGATCAAAGGCGCGTCGGGCGTAGTTCGGCGTTCTCAAGGGAGGTTTAGTGAACTATGTAATAGCCGTGTTGGTGGGGCTGGTGCTCGCGGAGGTGGCTACCTTGATCACCACTATCTACCTGCATCGGGTCCTTTCGCACAAGGCCATCCGGCTTCATCCGGCCGTTACGATGTTCATGCGCTTTGCGACGTGGATGCTCACCAGCATTTCGCCGAGGGAGTGGGTGGCCGTACACCGCAAGCACCACAACTTCAGCGACGTCGAGGGCGACCCGCACAGCCCCCACATCGAGGGGTACTGGCAGATCATGATCGGCAACGTCTACTACTACCGCCGCGAGGCGAACCAGGACGATACCCTCGAGAAGTACGCCTCCGACCTTCCCTTCGACCGTTTGGACAGGATGCTCCTCCGGCGCGGGACGCTCGGCTTCTCGCTCACGGGCGTGATCCTGGTACTTCTGATGGGCATAGGCCCCGGCCTCGTGGCGCTCACGACGCTCGCGGTCGTGTACCTGCTCCTCAACGCCGCGATCAACGGCGCCGGCCACACCTTCGGCTACAAGAGCTTCGAGAACGACGCGACCAACCTCAAGCTGCTTGCGCTGATCACGTTCGGCGAGGGTTTGCACAACAACCACCACGCCCGCCCCGCCTCCCCGAAGCTCTCAGCCTTCCGCGGCGAGTTCGACCCGGCCTGGCCCGTGATCCGGCTTCTAGAGAAACTCCGGCTCGCGAAGGTCCTCAGCAAGGTGGACGAAGGCTGGGAGGACCACCGTCGCCGCATACCAAAGACCACCGTCAGCCCCACCGGCCGCGTTCTCGTAAAGGACTAATCGAAGAGCAAATAGAGCTACACCTTCTCGGCGTGCGCCGTCTAGCCCTGGCTAATGTGTTCGCCTCGGGGTGGCTGCCGTAGTCCAGAGGCGAGGAGCTTCGTCGCTTCGTCGCCCGGGAGTGGCCTGGAGAAATGGTATCCCTGTCCCAGTTCGCACCCCAGGTTCCTCAAGAGGGTTAGTTGCTCGGCGTTCTGGATGCCTTCCGCGGTGACGTTCAGGTTCAGGGCCTTGGCGAACGCGATGGTAGCGTGCACGATCGCTGTGTCGCCGGCGTTGCTCCCGAGCCCATCGACGTACGAACGGTCGATCTTCAAGGTGTCTATGGGGAATCGCTTGAGGTAGGAGAGGGACGAATATCCCGTCCCAAAGTCATCCATCGCCAATCCAATCCCCATGCCTTTGAGCTCCCTTAGCGCGGTTATGGCCGACGCGTCGTGCATCACGACGCTCTCCGTGATCTCCAGCTTCAGGTCGTGGGGAGCCAATCCGGTCTCTTGGAGGGTCCTACTGACCTCCTTGACCAGGTTGGGCTGTTGGAACTGGCAGGCAGAGACGTTCACGTTGAGCGTCAGTATTGTGGCGCTCCGGTGCTCTTCCTGCCACGCGCGCACCTGGCGGCAGGCTTCTTTCAACACCCACTGTCCGATGTGCGTTATGAGCCCTGTCTGCTCCGCCAGGGGTATAAGCTCACTGGGGGGGATCAGGCCGTACAAAGGATGCTGCCAGCGCACCAGTGCCTCCACCCCGGTTATCTCGGTGGTCTCGAGCGAGACCAGCGGTTGGTAATAGACGCGGAACTCCTTCTCCTTGATAGCTCGGCGCATCTCGGCCTCTTGCACCAGCCGCCCCCCGGTGGTGCTCTCCGCTCCCGGATCGAATACCGTGTAACGTGATTTCCCTTTTTTCTTGGCCCCTTGCATCGCGACGTTGGCCTCGCGCAGCAGGCTTTCAGGGGTGCTGCTACTCAAACCACTGCTCAGGGCGATACCGACGCTGGCGCTGACCAGCATCTCGCCTTCCGCTAGAGCGAAGGGTGCTCCGAGCTCCTTGCCTATTTGCTCAGCCGCAGCGGTCGCAGAACTCCTGCCGGAGACATCCCCGAGCAAGACGGTGAACGCGTCCCCGCCTAGCCGGGCTATCGTGGCTCCGGGGAAAGATTCCTCCAGGCGCTCCGCGACGGCGACGAGCAGTTTGTCCCCCGCCTCATACCCATAGCTGTGGTTGATCTCTTTGAAGTCGTCCAAATCTATGAACATTACGGCGACTGAGCTCGAACGTTCGTCGGCCTGCGCGAGGGCCTGGTCTACGCGATCTACGAACAAAGACCGGTTCGGGAGGTTGGTCAGGGAGTCGTGGAGCGCATGGTAGCGGAGATATTCGTTCTTCTGGCGCCGCATCCGCATATACATCCAGGAGAGCGAGAAGAGAACCACCGCGCCAAAAACCAACGCGAGTACGATGCTCGAGTCGCCCGAGTTGGCAACGGCGTAAAAGACCGCTGACGCCACCAGAGTCGCTGCCATAAGTTGCGCAAGTACCTGGGCTCGGTGCCGACTACTATATCTGCGCATCGAACCTTCTGTCTCCTGGTCTTTGCGCCGTCCTGCCTTCGATGCTTACCTTGCTACCGTAGAGCGAAGTCATCGCACCATACTACATAGCTAGAGCGCACCCGGCCACTGCTTATACCTGACACCCCGCTTACTAATCAGATAGCGCAGGACTTCGACGAACGTAGGTCCCGGCGACCGAGCACGCCTCTGAGGCTTGGCACAACTCCCGAGAGGTTGTACCGCTCCTGCTACTAACCAAGGAGCAGGTACAGAAGCGCCTTCTGCGCGTGCATCCTGTTCTCCGCCTGATCGAAGACGCGGCTCTGAGGCCCGTCTATGACCTCGTTAGTTACCTCCTCGCCCCGATGGGCGGGGAGGCAGTGCAAAAAGATCGCACCCGGAGCGGCGTAGCCCATTAGCTCCTCATTCACCTGGTAAGGGGCGAACTTCTCCCTGCGCTCCCCTGCCTCGGCCTCCTGACCCATGCTGGCCCACACGTCGGTGTATACGACCTGCGCATTGGCTACCCCCTCGCGCGGGTCCTGCGTGAGCGTCGGGGCCGCTCCTAGCTCTCCGGCGAGCTTTATTATTCCCGCGTCGGAGGCGTGGCCTTCGGGATGGGCTATAGTTAGATGCGCGCCGGTCAGGGCGCAGCCAAGCGCCAGGGAGTGGGCGACGTTGTTGCCGTCGCCGACGTAGGTTACTTTCGCGCCTTCTAGAGAGCCTAGCTCTTCGCGGATGGTGAGGAGATCTGCGAGGGCCTGGCAGGGGTGGTGGAGGTCGGAGAGGCCGTTTATTACCGGGACTCCGGCTGCTTCGGCGAGCTCTTCGACCTCGTGGTGGCCGAAGACGCGGGCCATGATCGCGTCGGCGAAACGGGCTAGAGTCTTGGCTATGTCCGTGGTGGCCTCGCGCCTGCCCATCTGTATCTCCTGCGGCGAGAGAGGGAGGGCGTGGCCGCCGAGCTGGTACATCCCGACCTCGAAGGAGACGCGGGTGCGGTTGGAGGGCTTCTGGAAGATCATGGCTAGCGTTTTGCCGCGCAACGGCTGGAAGGGGGCGCCGGCCTTCTGGAGACCTTTTAGACGCAGGGCCTCGTCGAGGATCAGCCAGATCTCCGCGGGGCCGAACTCGGCGAGGGTGAGGCAACTCCCCCCTGAGATGGGGGAGGGCGCTCCTTCTTGCTCCTGCACGGCTCGCTAACTCTTCAGGCGACGGCCGACTGGTGCCGGGCCGCCGATGTGCCGACCAGCACGCCCACGAGGTCGTCTAAGGCGGCGCGTATGGTGTCGAGGGCGTGGCGTATCTCCGCCCGCGTCACGGTGAGGGGCGGGGCGAGCCTTACGGTTGTCCCGGCGACGAGGTTGACGAGCACGCCCTCCTCCAGGCAATGCTCGAAGACCTGCCTGGCGAGCTCCGGGTCCTTCAGGTCGAGGCCGAGCAGGAGGCCCTCGCCGCGCACCTCCGCGCCGGGAATACGGTCGGCTATCAAGGCCAGCGCGTTTTTGAGGATCCGACCCTTGAACCGCACCTCTTCGAGGAACTCAGGATCGTCGACCACCCCTAGCACCGCCCTGACGGCGGCCATCGCGAGCGGGTTTCCGCCGAAGGTTGAGCCGTGGTTGCCGGGGGTGAGCGAGGCGTACTCCTCCTTCGCCATCACGGCGCCGACCGGCATGCCGCCGCCGAGACCCTTGGCGCTAGTGAGGACGTCCGGTACTACCCCCATTCCCTGGTAGGCGTACAGATGGCCGGTGCGACCCGCGCCGGTCTGTACCTCGTCGAAGATGAGGACCGCACCATTCTCGTCGCAGAGGTCACGCAGCCCTTGCAGGAAACCCTCGGGCGCCGCATTGATGCCGCCCTCGCCCTGGATGGGCTCGACGAGCACCGCGGCCGTCTGCGAGCCCACCATCTCCCGGGCCGATTCGAGGTCGCCGAAGGGCGCGTAAGCAAAGCCGGGGAGCATCGGGCCGAAGCCCTCGTGGTAGGCGGTCTGGGCGGTGGCGGTGAGGCCGCCGTAGGTGCGGCCGTGGAAGGACTGGGTAAAGGCCAGGATTTCGCTCTTCTGCGGGCCGTACTCGTTGTACGCGTGCTTGCGGGCGAGCTTGATGGCGGTCTCGACCGCCTCGGTGCCGGAGTTGCAGAAGAAGACCTTGTCGAAGTCGGTCGAGGCGGTGAGCATCTCCGCTACCTCGGCCTGCAAGGGGATCTCGTACAGGTTCGAGCAGTGAATTAGCTCCGCCGCCTGCTCCTGGATGGCCTTTACGAGTGCCGGGTGGGCGTGACCCAGAGAGTTGGTCGCGATGCCGGCGATGAAGTCCAGGTACCGGTCCCCGTTCTCGTCGAAGAGCCAGCTCCCCTTACCCTTGGTGGGGGTGATGTTCATCCGCTTGTAAGTCTCCATTACCGCCTTCATGCCGCGACTCCTTCCGATATTAGAGTTCCGATCTCCTCGCCCGCTATCGCTCTCGCGAGCGACCCTCTCTTGTTCCCGTTGACGATCCTCGCCGCAACGCCTTCTCTGGCCGCCTCGGCAGCCGCCCGCAGCTTCGGCACCATCCCCCCGACCGCGAGCCCGTTCCTTACGTACCCCTCGCACTCTTCAGGATCTAGAGCCGGCACGGCCTCGCCGCCATAGAGCAGCCCGTCCACGTCCGTGAGGAAGAACAGGTGCCCGGCGGCCAAACCGATTGCGAGCGCCGCCGCCGCCGAGTCAGCGTTGACGTTGTATGACCCCCCCGGCCCGAGGCCGACCGGCGCTATGACCGGCACGAACCCGCTCGACCACAGCGTCTCCACGAGACCGGGCTCCACCCTCGCCACGCTCCCAACCCGGCCGAGGCCCGGCATCGGCTCGACGTGAAAGGTGGGGCCGTCGGTCCCGGAGATACCGACCGCCGGCACCCGCATCGCGTACAACTCCCGGACGAGCGCCTTATTCACCTCGCCCGCGAAGACCATCTCCGCGACCCGCATCGTCTTCTCGTCCGTGACCCGCAGGCCCTCGCGGAACTCGGTCTGGAGATTCAGGGCCGCGAGCATCCTGGTGAGCTGCTGGCCGCCGCCGTGCACGAGCGCCACGGGGGTCTCACCGGCGAGCAGGCCGGGCAGGTCTTCGAGTGCCCCGCCCGCGAGCGCCCCGCCCCCGATCTTTACGACCACCGGCTTCGTCCCGAACTTCACGTCCTGTAGCTCCCGTTTATCCGCACGTACTCCTCGGTCAGATCGCAGCCCCACGCCGTCGCCGAAGCCTCGCCCTCCTTGAGCCGCGCCGTGACGACGACCTCGTCCCCGGCGAGCGTCGCGTTGGCCTCCTCCGCGTCGTGCTCCACGGGCTCCCCGTCCGCGAAGACCTTGACCGGGCCGAAGTAAAGCTCCACAGCCTCCGGGTCGAACGACGCCCCCGAGTAGCCGATGGCGTTGAGCACCCGGCCCCAGTTGGCGTCCTCACCGTAGACCGCGGCCTTGAAGAGGTTGCTGCCGGCGACGGCCCTGGCGAGCGTCGCGGCTTTCTCCTCACTCTCCGCGCCCTCGACGACGACCTCGACGAGCTTCGTAGCCCCCTCGCCGTCCCGCGCGATCTCCTTCGCCAGCTCCTGCATCACCGTCTCGACGGTCCCCGCGAAGTCCGGAAGGTTGGGAGAATTCTGCGTGAGCAGCTCATTCTCCGCAGCACCATTCGCCATCAGCAACACCATGTCGTTTGGAGAGGTGTCACCGTCCACGGTGATGCGGTTGAAGGTCCGGTCGGTCGCCTTGCTCAAGACGTTCTGCAGAGACTCCTTCTCGATGGCGGCGTCGGTGGTGACGAAAGCTAGCATGGTCGCCATGTTGGGGTGGATCATGCCGCTCCCCTTCGCGACTCCCCCAACCGTTACGGTCTCCCCTCCGATCTCCACCGTCGCAACAGCCTCTTTGGGGCGGGTGTCGGTGGTCAGGATGGCCTCAGCGAAACCGCTACCGTCGCCGCTTAGAGAGGCCGCAACCTCCTTGATGCCGGCCTCCACCTGGTCCATCGGGAGCTGCTCACCGATCACACCCGTCGAAGCGACCGCCACCTCGCCGGGCTCCACCCCGAGCGTGTCGGCCGCGAGGGCCTGCATCCGGTACGCATCCTCGACGCCCCGCTGCCCCGTCGCCGCGTTCGCGATGCCGCTGTTCACGACCAGTGCCCGCACGTCTCCGCCCTCGACCGCCCCCTTCGTCACCAGCAGCGGGGCCGACTTGAGCACGTTCGAGGTCACCACCAGCGCCGAGGTGCCCCCGGCGACCTCCGAGAGCAGGAGCCCCAGGTCCCGGCGTCCCTCGTAGCGCAACCCACTCGCAACCCCGGCCGCCACGAACCCCCTCGCCGCCGTTGCCCCGTCTGTTGCAGGCTTTATTCCGATTTGTGGATTTTTATTCATCGATATCCGCCAGTATCGCACGCGTGCGCATAGGGGTCAACCGTTTTATTCAATAACTTGAATAAATATCCGATAGGTGGTGTAATGTGGCGCATGGGACTACGCGTTGGAATCTTTGGCGGCAGCGGCTATGCGGGGTCGGAGTTGGTTCGGTTGCTCTTTGGGCACCCTGAGGTGGGGGGGATGGAGATCTCCTCGCGCTCCCACGCCGGGCGGCCCGTCACCGAAGTCTACCCGCACCTCACGGTGGGGGAGAAGTTCGTGGATCCGGGGCGGGTGAACGCTTCGGCGCTCGACGTCGCGTTCGTTGCCTACCCGCACATGGAGAGCGCCGGGGTTGTGCGGGACCTGCTGGAGGCCGGGACGAAGCTCGTCGTGGACCTCTCGGCTGACTTCCGGCTCAAGGAGGTCGCGCTGTACAACGAGTGGTACGGGGAGCATCCCGTACCGGAGTTGCTGGAAGAGGCCCATTATGGGCTGCCGGAGGTCTTCGGGGCTCCCGAGGGAAGGCTCGTGGCTAACCCCGGGTGTTACCCAACGGCGGCGGTGCTCGCGCTCGCGCCGGTCGTGAAGAGGTTGAAGGTCTCTTCGGTGGCGATCAACGCCCTGTCGGGAGTTAGCGGGGCGGGGGCGAAGCCCGCCCCCAAGACACACTTCGTCTCGGCCAACGAGAACGTCTCACCTTACGGGCTCGCGGACGGTTCGCCGCGCCACCGGCACACACCTGAGATAGAGGCCGTGCTGCGGCAGGTCGGGGAGGTGCCCGAAGTCACGTTTATCCCTCACCTGTTACCCATAAGCCGCGGCGAGTTGGAGACGATCTACGTGGATCTTGAGGGGGGGCAGAATCTCCCGGAGGCGGAGGACGTGCTCGGTTGGTACGGGGAGGATTACGAGGGGTGGGTGTTCGTCGAGGCGAGGGAGGAGCCGCCCCAGATCTCGCACGTAGCCAATACCAACCGGGCCAGGTTGTCTGCGGCGGTGGACAAGAGAGCCGAGAGGCTCGTTCTCTTCGCGGCGCTGGACAACCTGCTCAAGGGCGCGTCCGGGGCGGCTGTGCAGAACATGAACCTGGCGCTCGGTTACCCGGAGGACGCCGGGCTCGAGTATCTGAAGTAGGAGGCAAAGGATGGGGAAGACACTCTCAAACGTGGACAAGGGGACGAGACAGGACCTGATACTAAGGCTCATCTCCGAGCAACCGCTGGGGACCCAAGGGGATGTCGTCGCGGCGCTCTCGGGTATAGGGGTCGAGGTAGGCCAGGCGACCGTAAGCCGGGACCTCGCCGAGCTCGGCGTCCTGAAGGTCGGCAGTCGCTACCTCGCGCTGCCGCACGAGCCAGGCGCTGCGGGGATAGAGGTGCTGCCAAGCTTCGTACTCGACATCACCCCGGCGCAGCACACCCTCGTGATCCACACCCGCGACGGGACCGCCGGCGCCGTCGCCAACGTCCTCGACAGGGTCCAGGGCCTCAAGGTCCTCGGCACCATTGCAGGGCAGGACACGGTCTTCGTCGTCACCCCCGACAACGAGGCGGCCGAGGAGGTCGCCGGCCTCGTCGCGGACGTCTGCCGGGCCAGGACACGGCCCGCCGGTAACATAGAGTAGCTTAGCGCGTGGCCGTTCGGGAGCATCACCCGGTGCGGCCGGGCGAACCGGAGGATGTGGAGTTTTTGTGGCGGATGCTCCACGAGGCCGCACACCACCGTTCGCTCTCCGAGCCTGGCATCTCGCGCTATCTCGAAGGTTGGGGCAGACTGGATGGCGCCGCCGTGGTGGCCCTGGACCCTAGCGATGGCAGCAAGACAGGGGCCGCATGGTACCGTCTCATGCCGCTAGAAGAGCCCGGATTCGGCTTCGTGGACGCCTCGACGCCCGAGGTCGCCATCGCCGTCGTCCCGGGCCGGCGCGGTACGGGCGTTGGAGGAGCCTTGCTCCGCAGGCTTCTGGATACGGCGAGGTCGCAGGGCTTCGGGGCGTTGAGCCTGAGCGTTCGCTGCGAGAACCACGCAGCCGTCAGGTTGTATGAGCGGAGCGGCTTTGTGAAGCTCCTCGATACAGGTTCGGAAGAGTATCCGTCCTGGACGATGAGGGTAGATCTCGCCGCCCGCGGCGAGGAATAGGGTATGCGGACGGCGCGCGTCGAGGGTGATGGGGCGGCTTCCCTCGTCCTGTCGGTGCTCGCAGAGCGTCTGGCCGTCTGCCGGATGAACCCAACGGCCGAGCAGCTACCCGTAGGGGTCACGATGGGGTCGTTCTGCTCCATAACGCGCACCATAGATGAGTTGTCGGTCATCTGCCCCGAAGGGGACGTGCCCGACGGGATAATGTGTGAGAGAGGTTGGCGAGCGCTGAAGCTCGAAGGTTCGTTCGACTTTTCTTTGAGCGGCATCCTCGTTTCGGTTGCGGGGTCGCTCGCGGAGGCGGGGGTGAGTATCTTTGCGGTTTCGACCTATGACACCGACTACGTGTTGGTTAAGGAAGAGCAATTGGACGTCGCGGCGTCGGAGCAGGGACATGATGTACTGCGGTAGGCGTGAGATCAGTAGAGATCAGAGATACGAGATCCGGGAGGAAGTATGCTAGAAGGAAAGAAGGTAGTGCTCGCCTACTCCGGGGGGCTGGATACCTCGGTGTGCCTGAAGTGGTTCGAGCAGCAGGGCGCGGAGCCGTACGCGTTGTACCTGGATCTCGGGCAGGGAGAGCCCGCCGAGGACGTCAAGGCGAAGGCATTGCAGATAGGGGCCGCGGATGCTTTCGTGAAGGACGCGAGGGCCGAGTTCGTCGAGGAGTACGTCTCGCCCGCGATCAGGGCGAACGCGCTCTACGGCGGGAAGTATCCGCTGTTTACGGCGCTCGGGCGACCGCTTATCGCGAAGAAGCTCGTCGAGGTGGCGCGGGAGGTGGGGGCGACGCACATCGCGCACGGGTCTACGGGGAAGGGGAACGATCAGGTCCGCTTCGACGTCACGACCGCTTCTATCGCCCCGGACCTGACCGTGGTCGCCCCGGTGCGCGACTGGAACATGAGCCGTCCAGAGGAGATAGCCTACGCCGAGGAGCACGGCATCCCAGTCTCCGTCACCAAGAAGTCCCCCTACAGCGTCGACGAGAACCTCTTCGGCCGCTCCATCGAGGCAGGCCCGCTGGAGGACCCCGACCATGAACCTACAGAGGACGTCTTCACCCTCACCACCGCCCCCGAGGAGGCCCCGAACGAGCCCGAGTACGTGACGATAGGCTTCGTCGAGGGATTGCCGGTGAGCTTGAATGGCGAGGAACTTCCGCTCGTGGAGCTCATTGTCGAGCTCGATCGCATTGCTGGAGCGCACGGGGTCGGACGCATAGACATGATCGAGGACCGTCTAGTGGGCATCAAGAGCCGTGAGATCTACGAATGCCCCGCCGCCCTCACCATAATCCAGGCCCACAGGGAGCTCGAGACGATGACCCTCACCAAAGACGTCCTGCGCTTCAAGGCCACTGTCGAGCAACGTTACGCCGAGCTCGCCTACGACGGCCTCTGGTTCACGCCCCTCAAACGCGCCCTCGACGCCTTTGTCGCCGAGACTCAGAGCACGGTGGCCGGCTCGGTCCGCCTGAAGCTGTACAAGGGGACGAGCACGGTCGTCGGGCGTACGGCGCCGCGGGCGCTCTACAGCAAGGAGCTCGCCACCTACGACCCGAACAGCACCTTCGACGAGGCCGCAGCGGCAGGCTTCATCGCGCTCTGGGGTCTCCCGGCGCGGCAGTGGGCCGGGGTGAACGGCGGTGTCGAGTCCCACCCGGCGGCGAAGTAAGCCGGGGCGGAAGGCCGGAAAGATGCAGGCCACGATCGGCGACACGCGCCTAGAGCTTGTTCAGGGTGACATCACGGACCAAAACACCGATGCGATCGTCAACGCGGCCAACAGCGGGTTGTCGGGCGGAGGAGGGGTGGACGGCGCGATCCACCGGGCCGGCGGCCCGCGCATCATGAAGGAGTGTCGCGAGCTCGGCGGCTGCCCGACGGGCGAGGCGCGCATTACCTCGGGCGGCGACCTCAAGGCCCGTCACGTCATCCACGCAGTTGGACCAATCTACAACGACGGCGTCTCCGGCGAGGACCACCTGCTCGCGAACGCCTACCGCAACAGCCTGCGCCTCGCCGTCGAAAACGACCTCCAAAGCATCACATTCCCCTCGCTCTCGACCGGGGCCTACCGTTATCCCCTGCACGCCGCCGCCCGCATCGCCCTCGAAACCGTCGCCGACTTTCTAAAAACGGAACAGCACGACCTGGAGCTGGTGCGTTTCGTCCTCTTCGACCGGCGCACCCTCGAAGAGTTCGAGCGGGCGCTCGGCGGCTTGATGCCCGAGCACGAAAGACCGTGAACACCCCTTCATGTTCTTTCGGGGATCAGGAGCAGAGGTAGGGTGAACCCCTAGAACGGCGCTCAATGCCACGAGTGCCCTCACGCCCCGCGCTTCGTGAGCTCCTTCGCTCCAGAATGGCCTCGATTTTCTCGTCTTTCATGAGCCCGTGCGCAGCAACGCGTCTGTCTCAGCTTGACAGACCAACTTTATTCGACCTATATTCGGATCAAGAAAATTTGATATAAACTCCAGACTTTCGTAACTTTCGTAAGAAGGGGGTAGTCGGTGGGTGACGAGCTCAAGGAGCAGGTAAGGGAGCGATACGCTGGCGCGGCACGGGCCGTCCGGAGTGGGGTTGGGGAAATGGGTGTGGCTGGTGATGCGTCTTGCTGCGGGCCTTTATCTAGGTGCGGCCCGGACAAGGGCGCGAGGGACATGACCGGGGGTGCTTATTCGGAGGCAGATAAGGGCGAGCTTCCCCAACTCGCCGCCGATGCTTCTCTGGGTTGTGGCAACCCGGTGGCGCTCGCATCCCTCTCTCCCGGCGAGGTCGTGCTGGACCTGGGCAGTGGCGGCGAAATCGACGTGCTGCTCTCGGCGCGGCGGGTGGCGCCCGGCGGTAAGGCTTACGGGTTGGACATGACCGGCGAGATGCTCGAGATAGCCCGCGAGAACCAGAAGGAGGCCGAGATCGAGAACGCCGAGTTCCTTGAGGGCGAGATCGAAGACATACCGCTCCCCGAAGATCACGTAGACGTCGTTATAAGCAACTGCGTCATAAACCTCTCTACCGAGAAGGAGAAGGTCATAAGAGAGGCGTTCCGGGTGTTGAAGCCCGGCGGACGGTTCGCGATCTCCGACGTGGTGTTTCTGGGCGAGAAGGCCAGGCTGCCCGCCGAAATGAGGCGCGGCGTCGATGTGTGGAGCGGGTGCATCTCGGGGGCGTTGGAGCGGTCCGAGTACGAGGCGTTGCTCGGGGCGGCGGGATTCGAGAAAGTCTCCATCGAGGTTACTCATGCCTACCCGCCGGAGCAGGTGGCTGGTTCTTTGGGACCCGAAGGGGTGGAGGCGCTGCGCGAGGTCCCTGTCGCCAGCGCCTTCGTGCGGGCCCGGAAACCGGCTGGTCGAGGCTAGGAGGTGAAAGATTCGGCGCGACGAGAGTTCGAGGTGGTAGAAGCTGCCAGCCGCGTGCCCGACCCCGGCGCAAAAGAAGAGCGTATCATTCGGCTCGTCGCCCTGGGGCGGGCGCTCTCCGACCCCATAAGGGTGCGGATGCTCGGGATGATGGCCGAAGGTCGGGGCTGCTGCGATCTGCCGGACCTGGGCGCCCCGGCGGATAGAGACGACCCGGGGATCTGCGTATGCGAGTTCGAGGACTACTTCGGGATGGGCCAATCGAAGGTCTCCTACCATGTCCGTAAACTCAAGGAGGCCGGGCTCGTTAGGGAGCAGAAGCGGGGCAAGTGGAGCTTCTACTCTCTCGATCGTCAAGTCGCCTGTAGGCTGCTCACCGAGGCGGAGGAACATCTGGGTATCCTCGGAGACAGCACATGAAAGCCAGAGTGAAGGTGGGAGCCCGTCCGAAGGTGCTGTTCCTGTGCACCCACAACTCCGCCCGTTCGCAGATGGCCGAGGGGCTGTTGCGTAGTCTTGCCGGGGACCGGTTTGAGGCGCACAGCGCGGGGACGGAGGCCACCCAAGTTCGTCCGCTCGCGGTGCGGGCTATGGCCGAGATCGGGGTGGACGTCTCGGACCAGGAGTCGAAGACGCTCGAACGCTACCTGGGCGAGCCCGTCGAACACGTCATCACCGTCTGTGACGCCGCTAACGAGACCTGCCCGGTCTTCCCCGGGGCGAAGAACCGTCTGCACTGGTCTTTCGAGGACCCGGCGCAGGCTACCGGTACGGAGGAGGAACGCCTGGAGATGTTCAGGAAGGTGCGCGACGAGATTCGGGAACGCATCGAGGGAGAGCTGCTGTCCGAGAGAGGCTGAGGAAGCCGTGGACCTCTCAGCCCCGGACCTTGCTCGCCTCCTTCAGCCTCTCTGCCGCCGCAAGGGCTTCGGGCTCCAGGCGACCGAACTCCTCGACCAACGCGGCGGGGACGGCGTTGCGGAAGCGGGCGTACAGGTAGATCTCCCCGAGCCGCGCCACCCCCGGCTCCCCTAGCCCCTCCGCCGCCCGCCGCGCGTACTCCTCCGGCGTCTCGTCCTCCGCGCGGGCGATACCCACTTCCTCGAAGGCCGCGGTAATCGCCTTGTAGCGGCTGTAGAGCCGGGCATCCGAGACCCTGACGGAGCGTTTGAAATCCGGCTTGTGGCGCTTCTTCGCCACATACTTCCGCCCGTAGACGAAGAGGAGGGATGCGCTGACCAGGAGGAGGCCGGCGACGACGATGCTGACCGGGTCGAGGCTCGCGACGCCGCGCATCAGGGAGCTGGCGGGCTTGAGGGCGGGGCCCAAGACCTCGCCGGCCTTGCTCGCCACGAAGCCTAAAGACTTGCTGCCCTGCATGCTGCTCTGCTCGTGATACTCCCACGGTGTCTGGTCATAGCCTGGGGTGGGATCGAAGGTAGACCAGCCATATCCGGGGAAGTACACCTCGACCCAGGCGTGGGCGTCTGAGGCCTTGACCTCGTAGAGCCCGGTGAACGGGTTGTACTCGCCGGAGGTATAGCCGGTTGCGATACGCGCCGGGATACTCAAGGATCGGGCCATGACCGCGAGTGAGGAGCTGAACTGCTCGCAGTAGCCGCGCTGCTCCTCAAAGAGGAAGTACTCCACGGCGTCCATGTTCTTCTGCTGCGGCGGGATGGAGAGGTCGTAGGGGTAGCTGCTCTGGAGGTGCTGCGTGAGCGCGAGCACCGCGTCGTACGAGTTCGTGGCATCTCTCGTGAGCTCCTTCGCTAAAGCCCTGGTCTGTTCCTGGCCGCTCGCGGGGAGGCCGAGGTACTGTTCCTCAACCTCCCGCGGGTAGTTCTCGCCGGCCCCTCTGAGCTGGTCGGGGGAGGTGTTGGGGACCTGGGAGATGACGGAGTAGGTGTTGCCTTCGGAGATTTCGTTCGGCGAGCGTAAGGAACTGAACTGGTCAATCTTGATGCTGCTCGTCGGGAAGAACAGCGTCTCGGGCTTGAAGGCGCCGAAGATAACGTTCGGCTGGTCCTTCTCTATATAGAAGATTTGGGCCACCTGCCGCGACTGGCCCTGGAGGGACTCGGTACTACGAGCCGCATTCAGCTCATAGCGGGGGCCGTCGGCCTGGAGCTCCTCCTGCTCGTCGTCGCCGGTGGAGATCTCCCACCCCTTGCCGTTGTACTCGTCAAAGACCACGCCCCGGTACGGCACGGGCTCCTGGCTCCTGACCTTCATGACGACCTCGTCGGAGAGCTGGCCGCGGCTGCGGAGGTCCATGTACGGGTTGAAGCCATGGTAAGAGTCGGGCGAGATGTTGGTGGGCGGCTGCGAGAACGGGTCGCCCTGCTGCTCGTAGTATGGGTTCTGGACGCTCCCGGAGAAGTCGCCCTGAACGTTCTTGAAGAAGCTGGTGGGCATCATCGTCATGTTCATCCCCTGCTTCTGCGGCAACAGCGAGAAGCACAAAAAGCCGACCGCAACCACCGCCAGAGCACTCGGTACTACGACGCCCTTGACGACTCCCCGGCTCCCCGTCGCCGCCTCGCCGGACCTCTCCCGGGCCTCGGAGAGGTGTATCTGGGAGAGGGCTCCGAGAGCGCACACCAGGAAGGCGAGCACGAAGATGCCGTACCACAGGTTGATCGAGAGTACTGCCCCCACTGCGATCAGGATTAGCCCGCTAAGGAGCGAGTACGCAAGGTCCTTGCGCGCCGGCAGATCGAAGGCGTGTATCACCTGTATCCACAGGAAGAGCCTCGCGAGCGGCACCCGCGTGTCGTAGAGCGAGCCGAGGACCTCCCGGAAGAAGACCGCGAGCAGCGCGAGCGCGAAGACCGCGAGCATGGATTTTATGAGGTAGTTCTTCTCCCGCCGCCTGTAGTAGCTGACCACGAAGGCGACCACGGTGAGGAGCGGCACGAGAATGCCGGTCACGGCGTCGAAGTAGCCGCTCGTGAGGACCGCGACTTCCCCGACGAGGACCGCCGCCAGCACCCACGCCCGCAGCTCCACCGAGTCCTCCGGCGAGCGCTTACGCCCCTTCGGGAGACCGGTGGGGAACTTCAATTCCGGCAACTCCAGCTTCATCCGATCCTCCACGGCTCTTCGACCACGGTCCCGAGCCGCGCCGCCCGGCGGCCATTGGTCTCAGTCCTGCTTATGAAGTCCTGCTCCTCCCCCGGCGACATCCAACACCCCGGCCCAGCGAACTCATAGCACGAGACCAGAACTACCGCCTGCGCCTCGGACGCCCCGGGGCGCTCCGAAGGCTCTGGCTTTCGGGAGATGTTGGCGACCCTTTTGGTAGAGGGCCGTACCTCCACGCTCGCCCTCTCGGGGTCCGGCGGCCTGCTGGCCTGGAGCCTCGCGCACCACGTGAGTATGCTGTCCGGGGTCACCTCCTCGGGGAAGGGTGTCCGTTGCGGTCCCGCGTCCGCCCGTACCTCCCGGCCTTCTTTGAGGCCATATAAGAGCAGCGAGGCGCCGGCGGAGACGACCATCTCCCGGGCCTCTAGTGGCGCGCGGGGGTCGAGGTTCAGCGAGATCAATAACGGCGGGTGCGCCTCCTGGGCGAGTTCCACGACGGCTAGCTTCCCCGCAGGCATGCTCCGGGCGCTCCTCTTCCAGGCTATAAGGCGGGCCGGGTCCCCCGAACGGTACTCCCTTACTCCCCAGAACTCTCCCCCGTATCCTCGGTGTAGGGTCGCGGACTCTGCCTTGTCCCCCCGCTCGCCGTCCACGACGGCCGAGGGCGGGAGCTCCGCCACCTCAAAGGTCCTCGGATAAACCACGATCTCCGACGGCGCCCGCTCCCGGCTCCGCTTGAAGAACAGCCCGAACGGCGCGCCTGTCTCGACGACCACGTCCCCGCCGGCATAGATGCCCCTCTTGGGGTTCTCTACCGTGTACTTCACAACCTCGGGTTTGTCGCGGCCGACGCGCACCACTACCGCCCTCCCCGTATCCCCGGCGAAGTGGTCTTGGATCTCCAACAGGTGCCGGGCGAGGCGGCCTTTGCTCTTCACCTCCAGCCTACACTCGAACGGCTCGCCCGCCGTCGCCAGGACCGGTGCGCGCCTGAAGGTTTCTATCCCGCGCACGTTCCACCATGGCGCCAGCGCCGAGACGGCGACCACAGACCCGATCACCGCCGACACCACGTACAGCCAGCCCGCCCCGGAGTTCGTGGCGATGAGGTACAGAATTATCCCGAGGACGATGACGAACGCCGGTTTCCTGATCCTCTTGAACTCCGAGATACTCATCCCTCTACGCCGGTGACGACACGGACTTTAGGACTTCCCTGATAACGCTCTCCGCCGTCGCCCCCGAGGTCCCGCCGCGCACCGAGAGCCTGTGCGGCAGGGCGTCGGGCACCAGCTCCTTGACGTCT
>JADDPM010000070.1 GCA_016781885.1 Rubrobacter sp. | reverse complement strand
AGTAGGTCGTCGCCCATTTTTCTTTGCCTTGTTTTGATCGGCTCTGTCCCTGCTGCACTGGTTCGGTTTTCTTCGAACACAAGCATTCTGAACCTTTTTGTTGCCCAATACGTCGTTTAGTATGCTCACATAGGAGACGGGCATCATCGTCCAGGCCATGGGCCGGGGAGAGAGTGATTGGCAAAACATCCGGGCAGAGGGGCGCCGTTTGCGGGGCATACTACGAAAAGCTCCGGGAGAACTTTAGAGTAGGGGCACCGGTGCTTACCAGGGGAGTGAGGGCTGTTCTGATAGCCGCAACCACTCTGTTGGTGCTCACTGTTGCTCTGCACTTCGTGCTGATATTCGCAGGACTCCTGCTTATGCTCAGCGGGATGAGTCGAGGAGAGCGGTCTCTTAGCCCGGTACCGGAGCTCACAGGGACGATCAACGGCTATAACGAGCCCCGCTGGAGATTCCAGGCGGCGAATGAAGGACTTGGGGGCAGAGCGACGCTTCATGCCGTATCACGGTGAGGCGCGGGCGCCGCCGCGATAGCCACGGCACGAGCATAGGCGGTGGTCAGGGCGTAGACTCCCACTCCCAGAATGGTGCCTACCAGCATGATCGGGCCGCCCGTCTGCCACCAGAGAGCGAGAGAGCCGCCGCGCGTCGCTAGGAGAGTAGCGCCAGAGAGCGTGCCGAACAGGTCGGGAGCGAGCAGGCCCAGACCGAGTGCCTGCTGCGGTAGCGAGAGGCCGCGCGGCGCCAGATATGGCAGGATGAACTCGTAGTACGCAACCCCGATCCCCACGAAAAGCGATAACAGGGCAGCATGCAGTAGCAAGGAGACGCCGCCGATACTCGCCTCCAGGTTCAGCAGCCGGTCTAGCGGTGAGTATGGGAGATCGAAAGGATGGGATGCTCCAAGCAGGTCGGCCACGGTGGTGATGGACGACCAGGTAGCAGTGAGCGCGGTGGTCCCGGCGAAGCCTCCCAACAGCACAGCGATTGTTGCCAGACGACGAGGTGGTTCAACGGAACGCTGGGGGAGGGCGCGTGAGCCCCATCAGATCATCAGGAGTGGTAACCCCAACGCCAGCGGCAGCAGCCAGAGTAGCCGGATCGCCAACGCGGGCGGGTGGATCCTGTCGAGGATTTCGGGGCCGAAAACCGCGCCCAGCGCCAGGAAAACGGCGATGTACGCCGATGAGCCAGCGAGGTGCGCGGTTACGAAGCGTGAGTAAGGGACTTTGAAGAGGCCGCAGGCGACGACCGTGGCGTAGCGCAGGCCCGGGAGGGCGCGCCCGAGAGCGATGCCTCCCCAGCCGCCGCGGGCGAGCAAAGCTTCGCTGCGGGTGAGCTGCTCCGGTCCCAGATGTACGTAGCGGCCGAAGCGGTCGACCAACGGACGTCCTCCGCGCCGGATGATCGCGTACAGGCCGCTGGCGCCGATCGCCGACGCTACCGTTAGCAGCACGAAGAGCAGCGCCAGTTGAGACATCGGCCGGTTTGCGCCCGCGTACACGATCATGATGTCCGTGGGGATCGGCATGGGTATGCCCAACTCCTCGACGATGACTGCCAGAAGAATCGCCACGAAGCTGTGCCGTGCCAACGCGTTTAGCATATAGATCTTGCTGCAAGATTAGCATGTTTCCCGGTTAGACTGTAAGGCGTAGCCGTCTCGTCCGGATATAATGATTCGTCGATGAGCGAGTTGCGGAGTGGCGCGTTGGTTGTGTTCGTCTCGGATTCTCACGTTGGTGGAGATCCGGGCTGCGACGGCTTCGAGTCTCCGGTGGAGCTTGAGGCCCTCTTCGAGGAGTTGTCGGGGTATAAAGAGGGCCCGGTCGAACTGGTGCTGGCGGGGGACTTCTTCGATTTTCTGCAGATACGCGAGGCGCCGCCTGGATCGGACAGGGCGGCCCTGACGCTCTCCCGGCCAGAGTACGCGGGGATGTTCGAGGTGCTCCGGCGGTTCAACGAGGGTGAAGAGAGGCGTGTAATCTACCTGCCCGGCAACCACGACGCGGAGGTCTGGTGGAACCCGGAGATCCAGGAGACCCTGCGTGAGAGGTGGCTGGTGAACGAGTTCGCTTTCTCTTACTCGGCTTCCTTCGCGGCGGGAGAGAAACGTTGGACCGTCTACTGCGAGCACGGGAACCAGTTCGATCCCGCGAACACCATCGAAGACTATGGGGACCGCCTGGATACGCCATTGGGCCACCATGTGGTGATGGATTTTACCCGGCGCATTGCGCCCTTTGGAGAGGTTGCGCGGGGCTTGGACCTCTCGGAGATAAAGAACGTCTACCCGCTGGTGGCGATACCAAAGTGGATCGCGAGCCGCTACTTCTATAACGCCGTGGGGGTCGTGACCGCGTACCTGCTCGTGCCGCTCCTCGTGGCGTACGCGGTCTACCGGGTCGCCGC
Organism: Rubrobacter sp.; assembly: GCA_016781885.1. Classification (GTDB taxonomy): domain Bacteria; phylum Actinomycetota; class Rubrobacteria; order Rubrobacterales; family Rubrobacteraceae; genus Rubrobacter_F. The sequence goes on along the minus strand of JADDPM010000070.1, from coordinate 8,973 downwards.
CTTTGTCGTGGCGGTGGCGGGAAACGACCCCGTCCGCTTCTTTGGGAGCTACCAGGAGCTGCCACGGTTGCACGAGATGTTTCTGGATATCGGGATCTTCGCGCTCCTGACCTTGCTTATATTCGCGATCTTCTTCCTCGTCGTCAGGCGCGCGGTACGGCGCGCCCTCGCAGCCGTGGACCTCGAGAGGAGACCGCGCTACTCCCCCGCCGAAGCCTCGCAGAACGAAGTTCGCGAGATCCTGCGGGGCGAAGCTCCACCGCCGATGGGACCCTCCGTGCCGGCGGAGAGTATCGACGTTTTCGTCTCCGGGCACACGCACCTGCCCTCCCTTGTCGAGCTGGAGAAACCGGACGGTGAGCGACGCGTCATGGTCAACTCCGGGTGCTGGTTGCGCCAGCTCCATCCCGTCTCGCCGCGCCTCAAAGGTCCGCCGGTTTTCGTATCGGAGTTCGTGCTGACCCACGTGTGGGTCTACCTGCACGACTCTTCTCTGCGCGTGGAGCTCTGGGAACACCCCAAGCCCGCCGAACAGCACCTGACCCGCACCGAACGCCTCCTCTCCTGGAACCGCAGACCACCCCAGCCGCCTGCGGGCTCGAAGGCCCGTCTGAGGGCATCCTCCACCCTGTAATCGTGTGCCGGTAAGAGGGTTAGGGTAAGGTAAGCTATTGTGATTGTCCTTATCCTATTATCTAAGAGGAGTGATCGTGGCTAACAACGAGTTGAACCAGGAGTTCATCGAACAGCAGAGGCAGCGTTTGCAGGAGATGAAGGCCGAGTTGGAGCGGATGGTGCGGGGCCTCGAAGAGGACCAGCAGTTCCGGGCCGAGGAGGAAGAGGACTTTACCCAGCACGACTCCGGGGATATGAGCCAGTCTTTGTTCACGCGGGAGATGGACGCGACCGTGGAACAGACGATGGAGAAGCGTCTGGAGTCTGTGGAGCGGGCCTTGCAGAAGGTAGAAGAGGGGACCTATGGTATCTGCGACGATACCGGGGAGCCCATCCCTAGGGGGAGGCTCGACGCTGTACCGGAGGCGATCTACACGGTCGAGGCGCAGCAGCGGCGGGAGAGAGAGCGCCGTCCGCCGGTCTAGATAGCACGGGCGGTATAATACGGGTATGGAACGATACCCTTACGGAGACGAGGCCCGGGATCGGGAGCCTCTGTTCCGCAGTGATGTAGAGACCCGGACAGACACACCGAGATACGAGCCGATAAGGCCGGAGGGCGGGCTGTGGCGAACAGTGAAACGCCTGCTGGCCCCGCTTGCGGCGGTCGGTTTTCTTCTATTCAAGCTCAAAGGGCTCCTGCTCCTCTTGCTCAAGGTGAAGTTCGTTGGGACGGCGCTGACGATGTTGTTGAGCGTCGGGGCCTATGCTCTGCTGTTCCCAGTATGGTTCGCGGTCGGGTTTGTGATCCTGATCTGGATCCACGAGATGGGCCACGTCTTGCAGCTCAAGAGGGAGGGCATCAAGGCCTCGGCGCCGATGTTCATCCCGTTCCTCGGAGCTTTCGTGGCGATGAAGGAGATGCCGAAGAACGCGCTGGTCGAGGCGCGCGTCGGGCTCGCGGGGCCGGTGCTGGGGACGCTCGGCGGACTCGCCACTCTGGGGCTCTACTTCTGGACCGGTAACCAGCTGTTCCTCGGTCTCGCTTACTTCAACTTCCTCATCAACCTGTTCAACCTGGCGCCGATACTGCCGCTCGACGGCGGGCGGGCCGTGGGCGCGATGTCGCCGGTGTTCCAGTTGCTCGGCCTCGGGCTCATGGTGGTGCTCTTCTTCGTGGCGCCGATTATTGCTATCGTCGCGCTTCTCGGGCTGCCCGAGGTATGGCGCCGCTGGAAGACGCGCAACACCCCTGAGGGACAGGCGTACTACCAGCTTCCGCTCCGCCAGCGGCTCGCGGTCGGCGCGGTTTATCTCGGGCTCATCGTAGCGCTGGGGCTGCTGACAGGGGCTACGTTCGTGCCCAACCCCGGCGGCGCTACTCCCGGCCTCTCTTGAGGACGATCCTCTACACCGGCAAGGGGGGCGTCGGTAAGACGAGCGTGGCGGCGGCGACGGCGCTCAAGGCGGCGAAGGCGGGAAAGAGGGTGCTGGTGATGAGTACGGACCCGGCGCACTCGCTCTCGGACGCGTTCGACGCGGAGGTCGGGCCGGAACCCAAAGAGATGGCATCGGGGCTCTTCGCGCAGGAGATGGATCAGGGCGCCATGCTGGAGGAGTACTGGGCGGAGATTCGGGAGTACATGACCGCTCTCTACGAGTGGCAGGGGACCGACTCCCTGACGGCCGAGGAGCTGGCGATGTTGCCGGGGATGGACGAGTTGTTCGGACTACTGATGGTGCGGCGGCACCACGAAGAGGGGCTGTATGACGCCCTGATCCTGGATGCCGCGCCCACCGGGGAGACGTTGAGGCTCTTGAGCCTGCCAGAGCAGATCAGCTGGTACGTAGAGAAGATCTTCCCGGTTCAGCGGCGGGCGGCGAAGGTGGTACGCCCCTTCGCGAGAAGGGCGAGGGTTAGTTCGTTGCCGCCGCTCCCCGAGGACAGCTTCTTCGGGGCGCTGCAACGGTTGTACAAGGCGATCATCGGGGTCGAGGAGATCCTCACGGACCGCGGGAACGCGTCCGTGCGTCTGGTCGCCAACGCGGAGAAGATGGTGATCGCCGAGGCGAGGCGCGCGTATACGTACCTGAACCTCTACGACTACCCGGTGGACGCCATCGTCGTGAACCGTCTCCTGCCGGATTCCGTCAGGGACCCGTACTTCGATAAATGGCGGGAGGCTCAGGGGAGACACCTGGATTCCATAGAGGAGGCGTTTTCGCCGGTCCCGATCTTTACGGCCCGGCTCTTCGAACGAGAGATGTTCGGTCTCGAAGCCCTGGAGAGGCTCGGCGAGGATGTCTTCGGGGATGAGGATGCTCTAAGGATATTCTTCCAGGGTACGACGCACGAGATCGTCAAGTGTGATGGAGGGTACGAGGTGGTGCTGAACCTGCCGTTGGTCGAGAAGGGTAGCGTGGACCTATCCAAGAAGGGCGCGGAACTCCTGGTAAGGGTCGGGGCCTACAAGCGTGATGTTCTGCTGCCGGACTCTATGGTGCGCCTGCGGGCGGCGGGCGCGAAGATGGAGGGTGACAAACTTCGGGTGAGGCTGAGCGATGACGTGGCCTGAGCGGCGCGGCGGACGCAGATCCCTGCTGGGGGTTGTGGCTTACGTGCTGGTGCCTGGTGAGCGCCGGCGACGGGCGGCGGGGCACTTCCGGCGAGCGGGGCTGGAGGTCCTACGGGGCGCACGAGAGCTGGCGAGACCGGAGGAGCCGCCCGAGGAAACGGCGCGCCGGGAGCGCATAGACATAGAGTAGTTTGAGGCTCATGGCGGGGACCAAAGGTTGCTGGAGAGGTAGCAATGGTAGGGCGAATAACGAAGGCGGCAGGTGAGCTTTTACGCAAAGAAGGCAGCGCGGCGGTCCCTGCAGCCGTTCGTGCCGCGACCCACGGCGTAAAGGAAGCCTTGAGAGTATTTCCGCAGGAGTTTGCCAAGGAACGCAAGAAGCGCAAGAAAGGCTAGGCGTACTTTCTTACAACAGGCTGCCTGTGTTGGTTTGGATCGTGGGGTCGCCGGTAGTAAGATATCTTAGTTAGCCTCTAGAACTTTTATAAGCACCAGTGGGAGTGATGTACGATGGATAACAGTCAGTCAACCGGGACTTTCCGGGTGAAGAGCGGGATGGCCCAGATGCTCAAGGGCGGGGTCATCATGGACGTGGTCAACGCCGAGCAGGCGAGGATAGCCGAGGAGGCGGGCGCCGTCGCGGTGATGGCGCTGGAGCGGGTACCGGCGGACATCCGGTCCCAGGGTGGCGTCGCCAGGATGAGCGACCCGGAGATGATAGGGGGTATTCAGGAGGCCGTGAGTATCCCCGTGATGGCGAAGGCGCGCATCGGGCACTTCGTCGAGGCGCAGGTGCTCGAAGCCCTTGAGGTCGACTACATCGACGAGTCGGAGGTCCTCACGCCGGCGGATGAGGCGCACCACATAGACAAGGCAGCCTTCGAGGTGCCGTTCGTGTGCGGGGCGACGAACCTCGGGGAGGCGTTGCGCCGGATCGGTGAGGGGGCAGCCATGATCCGCTCGAAGGGCGAGGCCGGGACCGGGAACGTCGTCGAGGCAGTAAGGCACATGCGGGACATCGTCGGCGGCATCCGCAAGCTTGGGGTGCTCGACCACGAGGAGTTGATGACGGAGGCGAAGAACCTCCAGGCGCCCTACGAACTTGTGCGGTGGGTGGCGGAGAACGGGCGGCTGCCGGTCGTTCTGTTTACGGCTGGTGGTATCGCTACGCCGGCTGATGCGGCGCTGATGATGCAGCTCGGGGCGGACGGGGTGTTCGTAGGCTCCGGTATCTTCAAGAGCGGAGACCCGGTCTCACGGGCGGCGGCGATCGTGAAGGCGACGACACATTTCAAGGACCCGAAGGCGGTCGCGGAGGCGAGCCGGGGTCTAGGCGAGGCAATGGTCGGCCGGGAGATGGGCGACCTCTCCGAGGGGGAGAAGCTCGCGGCGCGTGGCTGGTAGCCGGGCTGACAACGGTGAGAGAAGGGTAACGGCTCGGAGGTCCGACCGGGAGGAGGGACCGAAGAGGATCGGGGTGCTCGCGCTGCAGGGGGACGTGCGGGAGCACGTCGAGATCCTGCGGAGGCTTGGGGTCGAGGCGGTCGAGGTGCGGTCCGTCGAGGACTTGTCGGGGCTTGCGGGCTTGATCGTGCCTGGCGGGGAGTCGACGACCATCGGGAAGATAATGGTCGAGTCGGGTCTCCTGGACGGTATAAGGAGCTTCTTCTACAAGGGCGGGCCGGTATGGGGGACGTGCGCGGGGATGGTGCTCGCGGCGTCGGCGACGACGGGAGAGAGGCAGCCGTTACTCGGTCTGATGAACGCGCTCGTCGAGCGTAACGGGTTCGGGCGGCAGGTTCACTCGTTCGAGAAGGATTTGGAGATAGAGGGCTTCGAGAAGCCTTTCACGGGGGTTTTTATACGGGCGCCGTTCTTCGAGGACGTTGGCCCTGGGGTAGAGGTGATCGGGAAGGTCGGAGATAGGATCGTCGCGGCGAAGGGGGAGAATATCCTGGTCACGGCGTTCCATCCCGAGCTGACGGACGACGCCAGGTTTCACGAGTATTTTCTACGGGAGGTATGCGGACTATGAGCGGTCATTCCAAGTGGTCTACGATCAAGCGCAAGAAGGGTGCCGCCGACGCGAAGCGCGGCGCGCTCTTCGGCAAGCTCAGTAAGGCGATAACCATCGCAGCCCGCGAGGGCGGGGGTGACCCGGACATGAACCCGGCGCTGGGGCTGGCGGTCCAGAAGGCCAAAGAAGGCAACATGCCGAACGACAACATCCAGCGGGCGATAGACAAGGGCACGGGCGCCGGCGCGGATGCGGCGACGATCGAGCGGATCACCTACGAAGGTTACGCGCCTGGTGGCGTGGCAGTCATGGTCGAAGTCCTGACTGACAACCGCAACAGGGCGGCGTCTGACGTACGGTACATCTTCTCAAAGAACGGCGGCAAGCTCGGGACGAGCGGGTCGGTCTCGTACCTCTTCGAGAGGAAGGGTGTGATACTCATCCCCAAGAACGAGGTGGACGAGGACGAGTTGATGGAGTTGACGCTCGAGGCCGGGGCGGAGGACGTCGAGGTCTCGGAGAGCGACTACCGGGTGGTGACCGCGCCGGAGGACTTCGCGACGGTGCGTGAGAGTTTGAAAGAGGCCGGGATAGCGTTCGAGAACGCGGAGATCACCATGCAGCCCCAGAACAGCATAGATCTCGACGCCTCGACCGCTAAGCAGACTCTGCGCCTTATGGATGCCCTGGAGGATAACGACGACGTCCAGGAGGTCTACGCCAACTTCGACATCTCGGATGAGGTTATGGCGGAGGTCGCGGGGTAGCTTCGGAACCGGTCCTCCCGAACCGCACTCCTCGGGGGCGAGTTTGAGAGCTCTATGCGAGGGGTAAAAACGAGGGTAGCAAACACCCGAGCAGGGAAGGAGTGGGACCAGCGATATGTCTGGAATAGGGAAAGAGGTCAAGGGAGCCGCAAAGAAGGCTGCGGCGGGTAAGAAAGGCTCCAGCAGCAGCGGATCGGGCGGTAAGAAAGGCAAGAGTTCGGGATCGGGAGCCGACAAGGCCAAGAGGGCGGCGAAAGAGTTTTTGAAGTAGTAGCACAGGTGTAGATGCGGTCGGGGTCCTTCTATGGGCTCCGGCCGTTTTTTCTGTGTTTGGTCTCCGATCGGCGGGACATCGAGATGCCGCGCTTCGGGTATTCGTGGGCGTAAGGGGGATCTTGATCTGAAGCTCGGCATTATAACGGACTCGCATCTAAGTCCTGACGGGACCAGGGTCGGGGCGTGGCACAGCGAGTTTTATATGTCCGATACCGTTACAGCCTTTCGGTTCGCGATGCAGAGTTGCGTGGAGGAGGGTGTCGACGGGGTGGTGCTGCTCGGGGACATTTCGAACTCCGGGGACGACTGGTCGCTCGAGACGGGGGTGAGGCTGGCGGCACGGACCGGACTTCCGGTGTGGGTGGTCTCGGGGAACCATGACTGCTTCGAACGGGTGGAGGCCCTGAGGGAGGCGGTGCGCCGGGTCGGGGCGAGGAACGTCCGGCTCGTGGCGCCCGAGGGCGCGATGGTCGAGGGGGCGAGGGCTGCGGGAGTCTCGGTCACGATGGATGATGCCTGGGTGTCGCGCGCGGACGGGAAGCCGGATGTATCTTGGTGGGGGGACGAGCCTGTTGTATGGCTCACTCACTACCCGTTGATCTCCTTCGAGGAGACGACCCGGGAGGCGGGCCTGTTGTACGGTGACGAGCTCGCGGACCGGGAGGAGGTCTTGCGATCGCTGGTTGAGCGGCCCGCGCCGACGGTCGTGGTCAGCGGGCACGTACACTTGCGAATGGATAGCGTGGCGGGGCCGGTACTCCAGCTCGCGTGCGCGGCGCTTGTCGAGCCGCCGTTCGAGGTTACTTTTCTCGACGTCGAGCAGGGGGATGGGCGGGCTATGGTTCGCGTGGAGAACGTGGCGCTCGTCCCGTCGCTAACCGTCCGTACCCCGAGCTTCGCGCCCCCGAAGCGGGAGTGGGTCTTCGAGGCGGGGGAGTGGCGTAGTGGAAGCTAGGTCTCTTCGGCGAAAACCTCTTCGGCCCAGGCCAGGGCAGCGTTGGTGGCGGGGAAGCCGATGGTGGTGAGGGCGAGGACTATGGTGTGCAGTATCTCTTCTTCAGAGGCGCCTATCCCGAGGAGCTTGCGGACGTGCGAGCGGACGCCGCCCTCTGACTCCGCGCCGACAGCTATGCCGAGCTTCACGAGACGCCGCTCTTTCTCGCCCAGAGGGCCGGCCTCGTGCTCGGCGGCGCCCAGGGCCTCGAAGGCCTCCTTAACGCCCGGGTAGCGACGTCTGAACTGCTGAAAGACCTCTGGTAGGTAGTCCGTCACGCGCGCTCTCTCCTCCAGAATGTAGTTGGTCAGTTTTTGAGGTAGTGGATTCTCTCCTGGAAAGTACCATATATTGGGAGCGGTGCAGGGATTGCGGGGACGGGGTAACCTCTTTGGTATGGCGGTGAACATGATGGACCGGCGCGAGGGCGGGGTCATACTCGGGATAGATCCGGGGACGGCGACGATGGGGTGGGGCGTTATAAGGCAGGAGGGTAACCGCCTCCACTACGTGCAGCACGGGGCGATCACGACGCCCGCCGCCTGGAAGATGCCACGACGGCTGGGGCGGCTCTTCGACGGGGTGACGGAGCTCGTCAAGGGGTACCGGCCGGAGACGGTCGCGGTCGAGGAGCTGTTCTTCAATACGAACGTGACAACGGGGATCACGGTAGGACAGGCCCGGGGGATGGCGCTGCTAGCGGCGTACAGGGCGGGGATAGAGATCGCCGAGTACACGCCGTTGCAGGTCAAGCAGGCGATCACCTCGTACGGGCGGGCGGAGAAGCGGCAGGTGCAGGAGATGGTCAAGACGCTCTTGAACCTGCGCGAGATCCCGCGTCCCGACGACGCCGCCGACGGGCTCGCCATCGCGATCTGCCACGCTTTCTCGGCCGGGATGGGGAGGCGGCGCGGCAAGGTGGGGGTGGGGAAATAGCGTGTCGTGCGGGATAATTAACCGATGATATACAGGCTGCGCGGACAACTGGTCGAGAAGGACGCGGAGGGCGTCGTGGTGGACGTCGGGGGCGTGGGCTACCGGGCGTCTGCCTCGGCGGCTACTTTGAGAGCGCTGCCGCCTATTGGGGAGGAGTGCGTGCTGCACACCAGGATGGTGGTGCGGGAGGACGCGATGCTCCTGTTCGGGTTCGCGGACAGGGGGGAGCGGGCGGCGTTCGACTCGCTCACGGCGGTGAGCAAGGTCGGCCCGAAGCTGGCCCTGGCTGTCCTCTCCGCGATGAATCCGCAAGAGGTTGCCGAGGCGGTCGGGCGCGGCGACGTGGTCAAGCTCGCGTCTGTGCCGGGGCTGGGGAGGAAGACGGCCGAGCGGCTGGTGCTGGAGCTGCGGGGGAAGAACCTGGCGGCTTTAGACCCCGGTATTTCCGGCGGCGACGTTGGCGGTCCGTATGTCGAGGCGCGCGAGGGGCTGACGGCTCTCGGGTACTCGCTGGAGGAGGCAGAGCACGCCCTCAAGCAGGTGCCGCCGCAGGACACGGTGCAGAGGTACATGAAGGAGGCGTTGCGACGGATGAGGAGCGGGCGTTGAGCTCCGAGGACCGTGAGGACTGGGACGAGGGCATGGAGGAGATGGACGACTTCACCGTGCGCGGCGGCTCCGCCGGAGGCGCGGCGAGCGAGGACATCACGGGGGCGGCCAATACGGAGCGGCCGCTCGACCCGATGGAGGATGCGGAGGGCGACGAGCCCACGCTGCGGCCGCGCTCGCTCG
>JADDPM010000182.1 GCA_016781885.1 Rubrobacter sp. | reverse complement strand
GGTGATCGGGTCCGGTTCGTCGACGTCGTCATCCGGCAGGCGCACCCCGGCGAACACCGCGGCGCGTACCGCAGCTACGAGGAGAAACTGAGGTCGGCCCAAGAGGGCAAGCGCGAGGAGGGAATCCCCTGGACCGTGCTGGTCGACGACTACGCGGGGACGGTGCATCGCGCCTACAGTCGAGAGATGACGGACCCCGTCTTCCTGATCGACACGGAGGGGCGGGTATCCTTCTACCTTATGTGGGCACACGCACCGACCCTGAAGAAGGCCATCGACGAGTTGCTGGAACGCGGGGATCAAGGAGTGGTGGCCGGCGGGATCGACAAGATGCTTCACCTCTTCGTCTCGTTCGTCAACGGCTACCACGGCCTCAGGCGCGGCGGCAAGCGGGCGGTGCGCGAGTACAACACCGGAGCGTTCGGGGCGGGGGTGTTGACCTTTCTCGGGAGCAAGGCCAAGCCCGTGCTCGCGCCGCTGGCGGCGCGCGCCGAGCCGCTGCCCACGGCAGCTAGGCTTACCCTCTTGCTTGGGAGCTTGGCCGCTATCGCCGCGCTAAGCGCGTGGTCCCTGCGCCGCGCTTAGGCTTCTCTCTGTGGATCTGCTACTCAAGCTGCTCTCCACGGCCGCCGCGGGCGCGTTGGACGTGTGGGTAGGGATTATTGTTGGCATGGCGCTGGGGCTCTCCCCCATCTTGAGCGGCGCCGTCAGCATCGCGAGCGCGATCGCGGGGGTAACACTCGTGGTCGTAGCCGGCGGGCGGCTGCAGCACTTAATCTACCGCAGCCGCAGGCTCGCCAAGCGCCGTGAGCGCGTAGAGCACGTTTGGAAGCGATACGGGATCCCGGGCTTGGCTTTGCAGGCCCCGCTGCTCACGGGGCCGCTCCTGGCGACCGTCCTGGCCCTGGGCCTCGGGGCTCCCCCGCGTCCCCTCCTGTTCTGGATGCTCGCCAGCATAGTACTCTGGGGGGTGGTCCTCACCGGGGCCGCGGCCTTGGGTTTCTCTGTGTTCTTCGACTAGGGCCCGTCCGGTAATACCCAAGGGTGGACAGACCGGGAGCGCAGCGATCACGACGGTGGCTCGTTAATACGAGAGCTACAGTATGGTCTCACACCTACCCTTCTAGGCTACTCTTCCTGTAACAGGGTTTCCGGCAAACTGGCTTCCGCTTACGTCACGAACTTTATGAGTCGGTTTAAAAGGCCCCCGAACGGGGCTCATGCGTTCGAAGGTTTCTCTCTCCTTGGAGCTTCTGATGATCGATACGCTTGCTCGTCAGCGATCTTCGTGCGCCTCCGGTGTAGGCTCTTGCTTCTCTACCACGTGAGTCAGGAAGTGCGAATTGGGGACGAGGTAGGTGTTTCCGTTGGGACCGCGAACGGTAGTCATAGTGTGGCCTATGCGCTCGACGGTTCCTGAGATGCCGTTCAGGCTGATCTCGTCTCCTTCGGTTATGCCTTCGGAGACGTGACGGCTGGCGGCCACGTTCTCGGAAAGCTCTCTGAGTCCCAGCCCCAAAGCCAGGGCTGCCGCGAGAGCCGCCGCCCCGAGCCCGATGATGGTCACGACGATGAGGATGGTGACATCGATGCCCAGCACGGCCGCCGCCAGCACCGCCGCGATAAAGATGACGCCAAAGCGAACAAACGTCTTGAGCCCTCCAGTGCGATTCACCCCCACCTCGGAGAGCACCCGTCCGGTTAACTTCGCCAACAAACCAGCTGCCGCCGCCCCGAGGATCAGGGTCATAATCGCGACCAGGGCTCGCGGTGTGTATAAGAGGATCTGGTTTATGGTGCCGGCAAGGACGTCAAGACCCAGAGACCCCAGGGCCGTAACGACCGCGAGCGCGAGTACGGCGTAGAAAACCAGCGCGCTCGCCAACTGGGTCGGAGTACGGCCGATACCGCCCTCGCGCATCAGGTTCGTTACGCCGGCCCTGTCGCAGATCTGATCAAACCGCACCCGCCGGAGCACGAAAGGCGTAACCCGCCTGGCCAAAACCGCCAGCACGAACCCCAGCACCAGGAGCGCTAGCGCTCCCACTATCTTGGGAACATAAACGACGAAGGCGTCTACCAGTTCATTCACGGTACCCTCCCCCACTCAAGCCAACCTCAGAAAATATACAAGAGCCCTTCCGTAGGCTCCCAGGATGCCGCCTAGTAGCTCCGCCGCCGCATCGAGATACGCGCTCAAGGTGAGTTGCAGAGTTATGCGCGTCCGCAGGTCGGCCGGGACCCGAACCTCCTCCGCTGCCGCCGCCGAGAGTAAAACGAAGAGTCGCTCGTAACGGGAGAGTTCGATGCGCAGCCGTTGAGATTCGGCGAGGGCAACCTCCACCCGCTCGCTCTCCTCCTCAGAGAGCTCGCCGGCGGCATACGCGGGTAGAAGTTCTTCAATGTTCATGTCAGCAATTCTTTCAGTCGTCCCCGGCCTCGATGAATCCAACTCTTGGCCGTACCCTCGGCAATCCCCAAAGACTCGGCGGTCTCCCGGTAGGTTAACCCCTCGAGGTCGCGCAATACAACCGCGGCGCGATGGTCGGGCTGTACGAGTTGCAACGCTTTATGGACTTGGGACGCCGCTTCGGCTTTTATCAATTCGCCTTCGGGAACTTCGAGGGTGGGAACGGATTCCGCCGAGCGGAAGTCCGCGCGCGGAAGTTCGCGCCGGCCACTCTCGTTCAGGCTGACGTTAATCGCAAGGCGCAGCATCCAGGTCTTGAAAGCGCTACGCCCTCGAAAAGTATCCAGCTTTCTATAAGCCCGGATAAAGGCCTCCTGGCTAGCGTCCCTGGCATCCTCTCGATCACCGAGAATTCGGTAGCAAGACCGGTATACGACCGACTGGTGACGCCGAACAGCTCCGAGAAAGCCTTCCGGTCGCCGTCCTGGGCTCGCTTCACCAGTACCTCATCATTAAGTTCTCTAAGATTAGACAACTTGAGGTGCAAATCCGTTGCCCTCCTGGCTGCGCGTAAGCTTAAACCTCTAAAGGCTTTGCACCAAAAAGCTCCCGCAAGTATAGCTACGATCCAGCTCGCTCGCATCCTCCGGGCTATCTTCGGTCACAACCTTGGGTCAGGCAGCACTTTGGATCGTGCCTACCTGTCTAGCTTCCCAAATTTGCTCACCTTCCTCATCAGCGGATACGTCGCCGGCATAAGCTCGACAGTTCGAGATAGACATCCCGGTCGTCTGACCTTGCGCGCCGGTCTGATGGTATGGCTTCTGGGCACCGCGCTGATACTGGCGCTATCGGCGCTTGGGCCGGACATTCTAGGTGCTCTACTAAGGAGCCCCGCCGACGTGATGGGGACGAAAATCAGTGCCTACAACTCCGGCAGCGTTGCGGAAACCGTCAGGAACGACACGCTGGGAGCGTTCTTCAGCCTGCTGCTGTGGAGGTTTGCCTCCGCGCTCGGGGTTGGCTCGAGAACCTCACCAGGAACAGGTATGGCTACACGCCCCGTCAAGAATGACAATGCCACGGTTTGAGCCCAAGTCCCCACCTTCCTACAGCAGAGACCATAACTATTGACCTGCAAGGCTGTCGTAGGCC
>JADDPM010000069.1 GCA_016781885.1 Rubrobacter sp. | reverse complement strand
GCAGAGGGCCAACACGCCGGTCGTGGCCTGGGACGGGCGCTTCGGGGCCGCCAAGATCGCCCCGTTCGCCTTCGTGAAGGAGGAGTGGGTACACGAGTACGTAGCCGAGCACAGCGTACCCGTCAACCCGCTGCTCCACAGGGGCTACAAGAGCATCGGCTGCGAGCCTCAGACCCGCCCCGTGGCGCCGGACGAAGACCCAAGGTCCGGCCGGTGGTCCGGCATGGAGAAGACGGAGTGCGGTCTCCACTGGGTAGGAGGGCAGGTACAGCGTGCAGACGCTTAGAGATCAAAAGCTAAACAAGGTAGAGCAGATAAAGCTCGAGCGCCATCCACTGGAGGTGCGCGACGCGATCATAGAGAGTTACTCGAAGGACCTCTCCTCGATGAACGAGGTGCCCGGCGAGGTAGAGCGCCTCAAGTGGGTCGGCATCTATCCGCAGAAGCAGGGCGGGGATGCTTTCATGATGCGCATAAAGGTCCCCGGAGGCGTGCTCACGTCCGAGCAGGCGCGGGTCATCGGGCAGATAGCCATAGACTTTGCCAACGGCCCGATCCCCAACCCGCACTTCGGCAACAACTTCCTCGACCTCACCACGCGCCAGGACATCCAGATGCACTGGATCAAGATGGAGAACGTCCCGGAGATATGGCGCAGGCTCGAAGAGGCCGGCATGACCACCGTTCAGGCCTGCGGCGACTCCGCCCGCAACGTCCTCTGCTGTCCCGTCTCCGGCCTCGGCCACGACGAGGTTCTGGATGCATATCCCATAGCCCAGACCATCTCGGACTACTTCACGGGGAATAGAGAGTACGCCAACCTTCCCCGCAAGTTCAAGATGAGCGTCACGGGCTGCGTGGAGGACTGCGCGCAGGCGGAGATCAACGACATCGGCATGCTTCCCGCGCGCCTCGAAGATGGTACTCTCGGCTTCAACGTGCGTGTCGGCGGTGGCCTCTCGGACGGTCCGAGAATGGCGTCGGACATAGACGCCTTCGTGAGGCCCGAGGAGGCCGTGGAGATCACACGCGGCATAGCCCAGGTCTTCGGGGAGCTCGGCGACCGGGAGAACCGTTGGACCTGCCGGATGCGCTACCTCGTGCAGGAGCTAGGCCCCGAGGGCTTCCGGGAGGAACTCGAGAAGCGGGTCGCTTTCGAGCTCACGCCCGCCGGCGAGGATCTCACCAAGCACTACCGGGGCGATCACGTCGGCGTCCACGCGCAGAAGGAAGAGGGGCTCTACTACGTCGGGCTCAACGTGCCTGTGGGCAGGATGAGCGGCGAACACTTCGTCGAGGCCGCCAGGCTTGCCGGGGAGTACGGCGCGGAGATACGTCTCGCCACCGACCAGAACTTCATTATCACCGGTGTCCCGGAGGAGCGTCTCGACGACCTCCTCGCGGAGCCGCTCCTGAAGCGGTTCTCGCCGAAGCCCGGCGCGTTCGAGCGTGGCATCGTGGCATGCACGGGGTCTGAGTTCTGCCGGTTCGGGGTCGTGGAGACCAAGATCCGGGCGGTCGAGTGGGCGCGCGAGATGGACGAGCGCGTCGGTGAAGGTATAGGACAGGAGGCGGTTCGGATGCACTTCTCCGGCTGCTCGGCCTCCTGCGCCCAGCCCCAGATCGGGGACGTCGGCTTCCGCGGCGAGACCGCGAAGACGAAGGACGCGCTCGTGGAGGGCGTGGACATCGGTCTCGGCGGTTCTCTAGGCAGGGACGCCGCGTTTATAGACTGGGTCGAAGGCGCGAAGCCGGCCGAGGACGTGCCGGACGCTCTGGTCGCGGTCTTCGAGAAGTTCAAGGAGGAGCGACGCGAGGGCGAGCGGTTCCACGAGTGGGCGCGGCGCATGCCGAACAAAGAGCTCCGGGCCGCCGTGCGGAGCGTAGGCAGGAACAGGGGGCGCGGCTAGTGGCTGGCTTCGACATTCGGGAGATGATGAACGACATCGACGAGGCCCCCGGCAAGGTCTGGTTCTGGGACCTGGAGAAGGCGGTCATCGACGCCGATCGGTGCGTGCAGTGCGGGGTGTGCGTGGCAGCCTGTCCGACCGACTCCATCGGCATCGGGAACGACGACCTGCCCACGCTCGTCAAGATGTGCACCGGTTGCTCGTTGTGCTGGGACTTCTGCCCTCGGGGCGGTCTTCAGTACGAGAATACGTGGAAGATCGTGGGTAACGGCGAGGCCCGGACCATAGATGGAATCGGGCACGTCGAGGAGAGCTACACCGCGCGCGTGGCGCCGATGATGGACGGCGTGCAGGACGGCGGGGTGGTGAGCGCGCTCCTCATCTCGCTCTTGGAGGCGGGGGAGATAGACGGGGCGCTGGTGGCCCGCGAGAGCCCGACCGACCGGTGGAAGGGCGAGCCGTTCCTCGCGCGCACGCCCGAGGAGATCAAGGAGTGCGCCGGTAGCTTCTACAACCAGACGCTGGCCCTGGGACACGTTGATTTCAAGGGTTACGACCTGCCGCCGAACCCAAGGATCGCGGTCGTTGGTACCCCGTGCGAGATCGAGGGGATCAAGGCGATGCAGGCGCGGCCGTGGACGTGGGGCTCTTCGCAGGTCGAGGCTATTACGCTGACCATCGCGCTGCTCTGCACGAAGAGCTTCAACTACGAGAAGCTGATGCTCGAGGAGATCCGGGACAAGCGCGACGTGGATCTGGACAACGTCGGGCGCGTGGACATCATCCGGGGCAAGCTCATAGTGCAGGACCTCGAAGGGGAGACGATCTTCGAGGAGCCGATCCGGGACTTCCACGGCGCCGCCCTCAAAGGCTGCGACGAGTGCGCGGACTTCATGGGCCACGCGGCGGACATCTCCGTCGGCAGCGTCGGTAGCGCCGACGGCTACTCCAGCATCATAGTCCGGAGCGAAGAGGGCCTTGCGGCCTTCGATCAGGTGCGCGACAGGCTTGAGATGCGGGAGCTCGACAAGCCGCAGGCGCTGGATAAGTTAGACAGCTTGAACAAGCGGGTGGCGTTCAAGAGCCTCAAGCGGGCCTTCGACCCCGACGCCCCACTGTTCATAGATTTCGAGGAGCACCTGGAGAACTACGCCGGCACGGACCGGGCTCCGGTAGCTCACGACGCTGTGAGGTACTAGGTGAGAGATACAGGCATAGAACTTGCTCCGCCCGACGAGCCGCTGAAGCTAAGAGCCGAGACTCGCGCGCTCCTCGAAGGAGACCCGGAGAAGGGAATGCGCCTGGTACAGGCCGGATACCCACTCGCCGACCCGCTCTGGGAGGAGTGGGGCGCGGAGTTGGAAGAGGCGGGCATTGACCGTGAACGGTATGACCAGATAGTCCGGGGCTACTCGGACGAGATACGGCTCTGGGTGATGGGCGAGCATATCTGGGAGCACTGCGTCGCCGGACTCGCCGGACGCCTCCGCCGCCGGATTCCCCGGAAGAGCGAGAGCAAGCAACCTACCCTCGCCGGTTCGGAGGCATGCCGATGAAGAGCGCCACGGAGTACACGGCGATAGCGCCGCACGGCGGGGAGCTAATAGATCGCCTGGCGCCTGAGGAGGAACGGGCGGAGAGGCTGCGGGAGGCTGAAGGTTTTCCGAGAGTTACCGTAGGTCCGCGCACGCTCTCGGACCTTGAGATGATCTCCACCGGCGTCTTCAGCCCGCTCACCGGCTTCATGGGCCGGGAGGATTACGAGAGCGTCGTGGAGACGATGCACCTCTCCAACGGCCTGGTGTGGAGCATGCCGATCACGCTCAGCGTGAATGAGGACGAAGCGAACGGCGTGCGGGAGGGTGACGAGGTCGCTCTTGCGGACGTCGAGGGACGCATAGTCGCCACCATGGCCGTTACGGCCCGCTATGCCTACGATAAGGGCCGCGAGGCGAAGGCGGTCTACCGGACCGACGACGGGAACCACCCCGGCGTCGCCGCCCTGTACCGGCAGGGGGATGCCCTGCTCGGCGGCGAGGTAACGCTCCTCGACGACGCGCCGAACCCGCGCCCGTTCCCGGGCTACTACTACGAGCCCAAGCAGCTCCGCGCCCTCTTCGCCGAGAAGGGCTGGAAGAGGGTCGTGGGCTTCCAGACCCGCAACCCCGTGCACAGGGCGCACGAGTACATCCAGAAGAGCGCCCTGGAGACCGTCGATGGTCTGCTATTGAACCCGCTCGTCGGAGAGACCAAGTCCGACGACATTCCGGCGGCGGTCAGGATGAAGAGTTACGAGACAATCTTGAACAGGTACTACCCGCGGGAGCGGACCGTGCTCGCGGTCTTCCCGGCGGCGATGCGTTACGCGGGGCCGCGGGAGGCGATCTTCCACGCGATGTGCCGCAAGAACTACGGCTGCACCCACTTCATCATCGGGCGCGACCACGCGGGCGTGGGCGACTACTACGGTACCTACGACGCCCAGTACATCTTCGACGAGTTCGACGAGGACGAGTTGGGCATCACGCCGCTCTTCTTCGAGCACGCCTTCTTCTGCCTCAACTGCGGCGGGATGGCGACGACCAAGACCTGCCCGCACGACAAGGAGAACCACGTCTTCTTCTCCGGCACGAGGGTGAGGGAGATGCTCGCGAAGGGCGAGTACCCGCCGCCGGAGTTCAGCCGCCCCGAGGTCGTCGAGGTCCTCATCAAGGGCCTGCGCGAGCAGAACGGCAAGTAACCAAGGCCGGACAAAGGAGAATACGCATGGAGGACAGGTTGGATCGCGGTTTCACGTTGTGGTTTACGGGGCTCTCGGGCGCCGGAAAGACGACGGTCGCGGAGATCGTCGAGAAGGAGCTAAGGGACCGCATCGGCAACGTAGAGGTGTTGGACGGGGACATCGTCCGGACCAACCTGTCGAAGGGCCTGGGCTTCTCGCGGGAGGACCGGGACACGAACATCTTGAGGATCGGGTTCGTCGCGAACCTGCTCACGCGCAACGGGGTCGCGGTCATCGTGTCGGCCATCTCGCCGTACAAGGAGGCGCGGGACCAGGTGCGCCGGGACATCGGTGACGACTTCATCGAGGTCTTTGTGGACTGCCCGGTTGAGGTCTGTGCTGAGCGGGATGTGAAGGGGCTGTACAAGAAGGCCTACGCCGGGGAGATCAAGGAGTTCACCGGCGTCTCCGACCCCTACGAGTCGCCGGCGGCGCCGGAGCTCACCCTCAGGACGAACGAGGAGGCCCCCGGGGAGAGCGCGAAGAGGGTCATCGCGAAGCTAGAGGAGTTGGGGTATCTGGACCCGGTCGAGGAGTTTAGCCGGGTGTGATCGAGCCCGGTCCTGCTCTCTTCGGCCTGCTGGTTGGCTTCCTGGTAGGCCTCACGGGGGTGGGGGGCGGCTCGCTGATGACGCCGTTCCTGATCGGGGTGTTGAACGTGCCCGCGCCGACGGCCATCGGGACGGACATGGTCTACGCGACCGCGACGAAGATGGTCGGCTCCGTGCAGCACTACCGCCAGCGTTCGGTGAACCTGGAGGTTGCGATCTTCCTGGGGATGGGGAGCATCCCGGCGAGCCTGCTCGGGGTACAGACCCTGGAGTGGATTAAGGGCAACTACGACGGCGATACGGTGAAGGGCATCATGGTGACCATTATCGCCGCTACCCTCATCCTGGTTGGCGCCTCGCTCATCTTCAAGTCCTTCCTCCCCGAGAAGTGGGTCAAGAGCCGTCAGATCGCGTGGGACGGCGAGACCTCGATGAGCCTCAAGCGTCGCGTCTTTACCATCCTCTTCGGGGCGGCCGGCGGCTACCTCGTCGGTCTGACCTCGATAGGTTCCGGGAGCGTCATGGCGGTGATACTCCTGCTGCTCTACCCGCTTGCCCCGGCAGTAGTCGTCGGGACCGACATAGCCCACGCCACCGTTCTCTCGCTCGTTACCGGCATCGCCCACCTGTGGCACGGGAACGTGGATCTCGGCCTCGCCGGCACGCTACTATTGGGCAGCATCCCCGGCGTCCTTATCGGGAGCCGGATGGCCCCGTGGCTCCCGGCGCGGCCGCTTACGATCGTGCTGGCCGTGATGCTCGTCTTCGTCGGCTCGCGCCAGTTGTTCTTCTAGCCGTTGTCTTTCGGCGTAATCTTGTAGTGGAGCTTGAGGAAGCGACCTCGCTGTTGCGCGCCGGATGGCTACGGCGCAAGGGGAGGATTGGCAGGCGGATCAGCTCACTGTTCATCCCGGCGCTGGCGGAGAGTGGCGAGGTAGGTAGATTGAACCCGTTGTATATGGCGGCTGACTAGATTTACTGGCGATTAGCTCTTGGTTCGGAGGGGAGCCGGTGTAAGATCGGAGAGTATCGGAGGCCGTGTTGTTGGGGGAAAGGGGTCTGATGCCGCTGGATCCGGGTTTGGTCGGGGCGTTGCACGTCGAGCGTTTGGGCAGGCCCGACGTTCGAGCGGGTGAGCGTCTTCATCATGCGCTCTTTCAGACTTCGACCATCGACGCGTTGCTAAGCGGCAACTACGAGGGCGATGTTAGCTTCGCCGAGCTCGCGGCTCGTGGGGACTTCGGGCTCGGCACCTTCGATGCGTTGGACGGCGAGATGGTCGGTCTGGATGGCGCTTTCTATCAGGTCAAGGCGGACGGGCGGGCATACGAGGTCGACGAGCATACGAAGACCCCCTTCGCCGTCGTGACGTTCTTCGAGCCGCGGGAGATCCGGCAGCTCGCCGCTCCGATGGACCATGCCGCCTTTCGTACTTATCTGGACGGAGTAGTCGCCGACGACACAGCGGTTTGCCACGCCGTTCGCGTCGACGGCCACTTCAGCTACGTGAAGACGCGCAGCGTGCCCCGGCAGCATAAACCCTACCCGCCTCTCGTCGAGGTGGTCAGGAGCCAGACGACCTTAGAGTTATGCGACGTCCGGGGCAGCCTCGTGGGTTTTCGCTTCCCGGACTACGTCGGGGGGCTCAACGTGGCGGGTTACCACTTCCACTTCATCACCGAGGACCGTAGCGCCGGGGGACACTTGCTCGAGTTCCAGATAATCCGCGGCGAGCTACGCGTCGATCATGAGTCGGATCTGAACCTCGAGCTTCCGGCCGGCGTCGAGGAGGCCATGCCAGATCTGGCACAGTCGAAGAAGGACGAGTTGAATCGCATCGAAAACGCGTAGGGTGGATACAAGGGTCCGGGCCTGGAAGGAACCGGCATTGACCATGTCTAGGGGCGATGTTTTACTCTGCCGGCGGGCGTCTCGGCTCCGGCGCTCATATCTTTGATCAACGGCAGGAGGTGTAGCGGTTTGTCGAGGCAGGGCGCGGTCGGTCGCAGGGAAGGGTACTCGCTCTCGTTCGTGGTGGTCGTCGCCCTGTTCGTGACTACGCTCATCACGGCAAACATAACTGCGGTGAAGCTCGTTGGTTTTTGGGGGCTCGTGTTGCCGGCCGGGGTCGTTGTCTTCCCGGTGAGTTACATCTGCGGGGACGTTTTGACGGAGGTCTACGGGTATCGGATGGCGCGGCGCGTGATCTGGCTCGGCTTCCTTTGCAACTTGCTCGCCGTGGCCGCGATCTACCTCGGGCAGGTCCTCCCGGCCGCCCCGTTCTGGCAGGACCAGCAGGCCTACGAGACCATTCTGGGTTACACGTGGCGACTCCTCGCCGCCTCCTTCCTCGCCTACCTCATCGGCGAGTTCGCCAACTCCTACATCCTCGCCAGGATGAAGGTCGCCACGAACGGACGCTGGCTCTGGAGCCGCACCATCGGCTCCACCTTCGTAGGCCAGGGTCTCGACTCGCTCGTCTTCGTCTTCCTCGCCTTCGTCGGGATCATCCCTCTGGGCGCCATGATCTCCGCGATAGTTGCCCAGTGGCTCGTCAAGTCCGCCTACGAAGCCCTCGCCACGCCGCTGACCTACGTCGTCGTCAACCGCCTCAAGCGCGCCGAGGGCGTGGATGCCTACGACCGCGACACGAACTTCAACCCGCTCCTGGTCAGGGGTTAGAGAAGAGCTTGTCGATGCTCTCTGCCATCAAACCTCGCCACAACTCCCGCGTAGGTAGAGGGAAACGGACTGGCAGAAGAAACGCCGGTCGGTGGGTGATCCAAACCGCCGCCTCGTGCTGGCGCGGCCGCCGCTCATGCAGCATGCTTCCGTACCCGCAGCGTTGCAAGTAGCGGCGGCCGTGAGTCCTTCAGGAGGCTCTCTTACCCTACGCGGAGGCCCTCTGAATCTTCGATTTGACTACGGATAGCCGTAAGTAAACACCGTCACGACCGGGAGGCGCGCTTGCGGTTAACCACAAGCGTCGTGCAGTGTTAGTGCCTTAAACGCTTATAGACCATCGACAACGACGGAGGCGAGGATGAGGAACGAAGCGGGGCGCGGCGGTGGAGGATATCTTGCCGGGGCGCGGGCGGGGCTGCCGTTCGCGTTGGTCGTGGGGGCAGTCGCGATCTCATTCGGGGTCTTGGCCCGCTCTCTAGGCTGGGGCGTTCTTGCCCCGATCGTGTTTTCGGTCATCACCTTCTCCGCTTCGGCCCAGTTCGCGGTGGCGGCGGTCCTGGGCGCGGGTGGTGGGGTGTTCGCGGCGATCGCCGCTGCCGTGCTCTTGAACGCCCGCTTCTTGCCTATGGGAGTGGCCGTGGCCCCGTTCCTCAAGGGTGGTCCCCTGCGGCGCGCGCTAGAAGGCCAGGCAGTCGTCGATACGTCGTGGGCGCTGGCGAACAGGGGCGGAGGGCGCTTTGACCGGGAGTACATGATAGGGGCCACGATCCCGCAGGCGGTCGCCTGGATCGGGGGTACGGCCCTCGGCGTGCTGGGCGGGGACGTCGTGAGTGACGTCGAGCGGCTGGGGTTGGACGTGATCTTCCCTGCCTTCTTTTTGGCCTTGCTGGTGGTAGAGCTCAGGAGCGGCGGGAAGCGTGCGATCGTAGCCGCCGCGACCGCGGCGGCCCTGGCGGCTGCCCTCGTCCCGTTTGCGACACCCGGCGTACCGGTGCTCGCCGCCTCCTGCGTGGCGGCGCTGTTGGGCTTGAGGGGGAGGTCCTCGTGAGCGCGCTCTGGGTTGCGATCGTGGCCGTCACGCTGGCGAGCGCGGCCATCAAGGCGGCGGGACCGGTACTGGTCGGGGGCCGGGAGCTTCCCCCGCAAGTGAACGCCGTGATCGCGTTGCTAGCGCCCGCCCTGCTCGCCGCTCTGGTGGTCACGGAGACCTTCGGCGAGGACGGCCACCTGGTGCTCGACGAAAGGGCTCTCGGGGTAGGGGTAGTGGCGGTTGCACTCGCGCTGAGGGCTCCGGTGCTCCTCGCCGTCGCCCTCGCCGCGCTGGTCACCGCTCTGGCCCGGCTCTTCGGCTGAGGAATTGGTCTCTCGGATCGCAGCTTCGTTCGGCGTCACCGTGCTTTAATATGGTTCTCATGAAGAGTAAGAGAGCGGTCGTCATAGTTAGCGGCGGGATGGACTCGGTGACGCTCGCGTATCTGCTGGCCGCCGAGGGGTTCTCCCTGCATCTGCTATCGTTCGATTACGGCCAGCGGCACCGTAGAGAGCTGGAGTACGCAGAGTTGTGCGCGGAGAGGTTGGGCGCCGAGTTCGACGTCGTGGACATCTCCGGGGTCGGGCGGCTCTTGAAGGGCTCTGCTTTGACCGATAATATTCCCGTGCCGCACGGGCACTATGCGGCCCTCAACATGGCGACAACAGTCGTCCCGAACCGCAATGCGATCCTGCTGTCCATAGCTTACGGGGTGGCGGTGGCCGAAGGAGCCAGGATAGTAGCAACTGGCGTACACGCAGGCGACCACTTCGTCTACCCCGACTGCCGGCCCAGGTTCATCGAAGCGTTCGACGAGATGCAGCGTGAGGCCGTGGAGGGCTTCGGGGGCGAGTCGCTGCGTCTCTATGCCCCGTTCGTCGAGAAGACGAAGGCGGAGATCGTCGAGGTCGGGGCGCGCCTCGGCGTGCCCTACGCCGACACCTGGAGCTGCTACGAGGGCGGGGAGACCCATTGCGGCCTCTGCGGCACCTGTGTCGAGAGGCGCGAGGCTTTCGAGATCTCCGGGGTTCCGGACCCTACGCGGTACAAGGAGTAGCATTGTATACTATAACCAAGCAGTTCACCTTCTCGGCGAGCCATCGGCTCGACCAGCTCCCTCCCGACCACAAGTGCTACTCGCTGCACGGACACAACTACGTGGTCGAGGTGGTGCTCCAAAGCGCGGAGTTGAACGCGGACGGGTTCGTGCGGGACTATGGGGAGCTCGATCTGTTGAAGGGCTTTATAGACGAGAAGCTAGATCACCATCACCTCAACGACGTGTTGCCAGGGGTCACGAGCGCCGAGAACATCGCCTGCTGGCTCTACGAGTTCGCCCGCGGGCTCTGGCCCGAGGTAGTCGCCGTCCGGGTGAGCGAGACGCCCAAAACCTGGGCTGAGTACCGGCTCGAGGTTCGTCCTTGAGGGATAGGATCTCCGTCTCGGAGATATACGGTCCGGTCGTGCAGGGGGAGGGCGCCGTGATCGGCAGACCCACCGTCTTCGTCCGGACCGGCGGCTGCGACTACAGGTGCGATTGGTGCGACAGCCCCTACGCCGTCCTGCCCCGGTACCGCGATACCTGGGTCCGCATGGGGACGGAGGAGGTCTTCGCCGAGGTTCGCCGGCTCTCCGAGAAGCCGATTCTCGTTACCCTCTCCGGCGGCAACCCGGCGCTCCAGCCGCTCGGCGGGCTCATGGAGCGTGGCCGCGAAGAGGGCTACACCTTCGCCGTCGAGACCCAGGGGAGCGTCGCCAAGGACTGGTTCGGCGGCCTGGATAACCTCACCCTCTCGCCGAAGCCTCCGAGCTCGGGGATGGAGACCGACTGGGTCAAGCTGGGTAGATGTCTGGAGGCCGCCGGGGAGCGGACATCCAAGATCTTCAAGGTGGTGATCTTCGACGACGGGGACTACGCCTACGCCCGCGAGGTCGCCGCCCGATTCCCCGAAGTCCCCATGTACCTGCAGGTCGGCAACGACCACCCGCCCGGCGTCGCCCCCCACGAGGTCCCCGAGCCCGACGTATCCGGGCTGCTGGACAGGTACTCCCGACTCGCAGAAAAGGTCATAGCGGACGGGTGGAACGAGGCGACGGTCCTGCCGCAACTCCACGTCCTCGTGTGGGGGAACAAGCGCGGCGTGTAGACACCGGCAAGCCTCGCCACGGCACCCCGGATTCGCGGTAAACGGTATGACGGCCAACGGCACGACAACGACGTCCGAAGAGACCGTGAGCGCCCCCCTAGCCTAGATCCAAACCCTCAAGCCTGCAGTTCCCGTCCGAACCTCCGGGCTCTAGAGCGCGGCTCCTCCGGGGCGTTGGTCGGTTTACGCGGAATGTGTCGGGTTTCGGGAGCGGGGGAACGTGAGTGGTCTAAACTAGGCGGGAGCGAGAGATACTAGGGAGACGAACTTGGCGAATAGCGGCGCCCCGACCTTTGGGCTGTGGTACGACTTCCGGCAGGAGTTGCCGTTCACGGGGAGGTACGAGGAGTTCTACGCGGAGTGCCTGGAGGAGATTGAGGAGGGGGAGAGGCTCGGC
>JADDPM010000357.1 GCA_016781885.1 Rubrobacter sp. | reverse complement strand
CGTCGTATTGCCGAAGCAATCGGGGCGAGCGAGCCGGCCGTGGCCACGCGCCCGGACTACCCGGACCCCTTCCCGGTCTACTTCAGCGGGACGCTCAGTAAGTGGAACGACGTCATCCTTGACCAAGGTATATTCCCCAACGAGGACCACAAGGTATTCACCAATACCGTCTGGCCCAATAACATCAACGTGAACACCACAGCGGAGATGGGCGTCGATGGGACGGATCCGCTTGCTCTGTCCCGCGCCACGGTCAAGCTGACACAGCAGGTGAGGAAAGCTGGCAACTTCCTGAAGGAGTACGTCCCCGGTTTCAAAGACGCCTACTTGGTCCCCGCGGCTTTCGCGGGCGTCAGAGAGACACGCCGCATCGAGGGCCTGTACGAAATCACCGACGATGACGTCGACACCGGAAGGAAGTTTGACGATACGATCGGGCAAGTTTGTATGCCTGTGGACGTCCACGACCCTG
>JADDPM010000356.1 GCA_016781885.1 Rubrobacter sp. | reverse complement strand
GTGCGTAGGATAGCGAATGTGATGACGTGAAGCCTTCTCAGACACCCTCTGAGCCGCGCGTCCGGGCCTCGACGGTCGCGAGTACCGCGTAGGCGGCCTCGGATCGCTCACATAGCAACCGGCGGCGGGATCGTGGGAGACGGGTTCCGAGGAGAGACTCGGCCGGGGCTCCGCACCGGACCGTAGCCGGGCATCGGGTCGGTACTCCGTAGAACTCCACGCCCTTGCGATCGACAGAGGGGCGTTCTTCTCCTCCGGGATCAGCAAGATCGTCTCGTCCACGAGCCCTGCGCCCGCGAGCGTCTTCGGCCTTTCGCCCGTTGCGGAGTACCTGCTTCCCTTAAAGAACGCAAGCCTTCGCTTTCGCGCGCTCGCTTTGGTCAGGCGCGGTCCGGGCCGGACTCTCTAAGGCTCCGGTGTTTACTCGCGGCGCCGACCGGATCCCGCGCCGTCCGTGGAAGCCCTAAAGGTTCGGATCCTCTCGTGGGGGCTGTTCGAGGCCTTTGCGGGTCGGGACCTTTACAGCTATGTGGAGTTCTTCTAACTGCTCCGGGGTGACGGGGCCGGGGGCGTCCATCATCTCGTCGCGGGCTCCCTGGGTCTTCGGGAAGGCCATGACCTCCCTGATGTTCGGCTCGTCTCGTAGCAGCATGATGAGGCGGTCTATCCCGGGGGCTATGCCTCCGTGCGGTGGCGCGCCGTAGCGGAACGCCTCCAGCATCGCCCCGAAGCGCCTCTCAGCCTCCTCCGGCGGGATGTTCACGATGGAGAAGACCTTCTGCTGCAGCTCCGGACGGTGGATCCTTATGCTCCCCGACGCGAGCTCCGTCCCGTTGGCGACGAGGTCGTAAAGCTGTCCGATGACCCGCAACGGGTCCGTATCGAGCAGCGGCAGGTCCTCCTCGCGAGGCATGGTGAACATGTGGTGCATCGGCTCTATACGTCCCTCGTCCTCGTTCCACTCGAAGAGCGGGAAGT
>JADDPM010000181.1 GCA_016781885.1 Rubrobacter sp. | reverse complement strand
GTGAGCGGTTGGAGGCGGCGAGCGATCACGGCGGGTCGGAGCATCGAGGATCGGTTTGACCGGCTGAGGTTCGGGATCAGGCGTCGCGCGGGCCGGATGTCGCCGATAGAGATTCTGCCGTACCGCGGACACGGGACCCGGAATGAGCTCTTTCTCAAGGGGCGCGTACTTGAGACGCTGGGCCTCCCGCCCCCGAGCGCCGATGACTCCTGGCGCCGCAACCTGCGCAACATGGCCCGGCGTTTCCTTAGCTCCGAGGTCCCGCACGCTCACATACGCGCGCACCACGATGGGCAAGAGATCGAGGCGAAAGCCGACAAGGAGGGGTACTTCGACCTCCGCTTCGGGCTAACGCAGCCGCTGGAGGGTGACGCGTCCTGGCGACAGGTCCAGGTAGAGTTGATCTGGCCCAGGATAGGCGGCGAGTCCCGGGCCAGGGGGAGGGTGCTGGTCCCGACGAGGGCCCGGTTCGGGGTTATTAGCGACCTCGACGATACGGTGTTGCAGTCGAGCGTGACGGACTTCTTGAAGATGGCCCGGGTAGTCTTGCTGGGCAACGCCCACACGCGGCTGCCGTTCGAGGGCGTGGCGGCTTTCTACCGGGCCTTGCAGCGAGGCGCCAGCGGTGGTGAGTTTAACCCTATCTTCTACGTCTCGAGCAGCCCTTGGAACCTCTATGACCTGCTGGAGGACTTCATGGACCTGCACGGCGTCCCGGCGGGCCCGCTCTTCCTGAGAGATTGGAGCCCGACGAACTTGCGGGGCGGAGCGGAGCACAAGCTCCGCGTCTTACGTACGCTGCTCGCGACGTACCCCGATCTCCCGTTCGTCCTTATCGGGGACTCGGGTGAACGCGACCCGGAGATCTATCAGAAGGTCGTACGCGAACACCCCGGCCGCATCAGCGCCGTCTACATCCGCGACGTGACCACCACAGAGCGCGACGCAGTCGTGCACGGTATCTCCAGAGAGCTACGAGACCTCGGCGTGGAGATGCTGCTGACCCCCGACACGGTCGAAGCCGCGAACCATGCCGCCAAACGGGGGCTCATATCCTCAGGTCTCCATCCCGGAGTATAGACAGCCCATCCTCCCAAGCTACTCGCGCTGGCGATGGTCGGGGCGATGTTCCTGATCAGCGCCTTCCTCTTCGGCTCGATACCTGCTGCCACCGCGACCGCCTCCCTGACCATCTTCTTCGTCTACGCCTGGTTCGTCATCGCCCCTCCGGTACCGTCCCAACGGCAAGTAGCCGTCGGCCTGACCTCGAAAAACCTGAAAATACACCCAAGTGTGCATGGCGCGAGTTGATAGATCCGGTACTATATTGGCGTGTCACTGCACACGGGTAGGAGGGAAGGGTCCGATGGACTAGGACCATAAAACCCACCACACTCAGGTGTTGTGGACCGGGCCGGTGGCCGTTCTAATGCGGGCGGCCGAACATACCGGCCCGGATTTTTTGTTCTGTAGTCGTCGGTTCTCAGCAAGAACTCCTCTGGGCATTGCCTGGCTCCGATTACGAAACGCAGGTTCAAGCGCTGCCTCCTGTAAAGTTGATCAGGCTCTCCGATAGTCTATAGAAGCTTTTGGCTCCCGTTCCGTACTGATAGGCTGACCACCGAAAGCTGGTTACTATCTCCCCGGCCGGGTCACCGCGCCTTCGGAGGCGGAACCAACCAGTGCGGCGTACTTGGCGAAGACGCCGGTCTCGTAGCGAAGTTGGGGGTCGGTCCAGTCCTCGAGGCGCTCCTCTATCTCTTCGCTGGAGAGGTTTATGCTCAGGGTGCGGTTTTCGATGTCGAAGGTAACGGTGTCGCCCTCTCGCAGGGCGGCGATAGGGCCGCGGTGAGCGGCCTCGGGGGCGACGTGGCCGGCCATCAGGCCACGGGTGGCGCCCGAGAAGCGTCCATCGGTGAGGAGGGCGACGGACTCGCCGAGGCCCTGGCCGACGAGGGCGGCGGTGACGCCGAGCATCTCGCGCATGCCGGGACCACCCTTGGGACCTTCGTACCGGATCACCACGACGTCACCCTCGACGATGCGGCCGCTCTGGGCTGCCTCCATCGCCTCCTCTTCGGAGTCGAAGACGCGCGCCGGACCCTCGTGGCGCAGGCGCGTGTACCCGGCCACCTTGACCACGCAGCCCTCGGGGGCGAGGTTGCCCTTGAGGATCACGAGCCCCCCCGTATCCTTCAGGGGACTTTCGACGGGGACGACGACATCCTGGCCGGGCGTCTCTTCGGCGTTTTCGACCTCCTCGGCGATGGTCCTGCCGGTAGGGGTTAGCTGGTCGCCGTCCACGAGGCCGGACTCGACGAGACGTTTGCCCAGGAGCTTCGAACCGCCCGCCTTGTCCAGGGCCACGGCGGTGTAGCGCCCGCCTGGCTTCATGTCCGCGATGATCGGGGTTCGCTCGCTGACCCGGTCGAAATCGTCTATGTCGAGCGGTATGCCTGCTTCGCGGGCGATGGCGAGGAGGTGGAGGACGAGGTTCGTCGAGCCGCCGGTCGCGGCGCCCGCCGCGATGGCGTTCTCGAACGACCCCTTGGTCAGGATGTGGGCGGGCGTCAGACCGCGGTGAAGGAGGTCCATGATGAGCCTGCCAGCCTCGACACAGACCTCATCCTTGCGCGGGTCGTTGGCGGGGGGGCTCGCAGAGCCCATCGGAGAGAGGCCGAGGAACTCCAGGACCATCGCCATCGTGTTGGCGGTGAACTGTCCGCCGCAGGCTCCGGCGCCGGGACAGGCGTTGTCCTCGATCTCCTTGAGGTCCTCGTCGCTCATGCGGCCCGCGGCGTGGGCGCCTACGGCCTCGAAGACCTCCTGGATGGTTACGTCGCGGCCCTTGAAGCGGCCGGGGTCTATGGAGCCACCGTAGACCACGATTCCGGGGACCCCGAGGCGCACGAGGGCCATCGCCGCGCCCGGTAGCGTCTTGTCGCAGCCGACGATGGAGACCACGGCGTCGAACATGTGTCCCCGACCGACCAGCTCTATAGAGTCGGCGATGACCTCACGACTAATAAGGCTTGCCTTCATACCCTCGGTGCCCATCGTAACGCCGTCGCTTATTGCGATGGTATTCAGCTCCATCGGGGTGCCGCCGGCGGCGCGGATGCCCTCTTTGACGCGCTCGGCGAGGCGGCGCTGGTTGAAGTTGCAGGGCATCGTCTCGATCCAGGTGTGGGCCACCCCGACTATCGGCTTGCTCAGGTCCTCGTCGTCGAAGCCGATGGCGCGGAG
Organism: Rubrobacter sp.; assembly: GCA_016781885.1. GTDB lineage: Bacteria > Actinomycetota > Rubrobacteria > Rubrobacterales > Rubrobacteraceae > Rubrobacter_F. The sequence continues at coordinate 377 of JADDPM010000181.1, read as the reverse complement.
CATCGCGCGGGCGGGCGCGCGGTCGCGGCCTTCGAAGATGGTACGGCTCTTGTGACGGATATCGGTGGTCTCCACGGTCTCTTCTCCTATCTCTCGCGCCGGGGCAGGCATAGGCCAAGGTCAGGATAGCATCATCGGGCCCGGGCGTAGGGGCTACCCCCGCTCATCCTACACACTGGAAGCTTGCCCTAGATCCAATTACGGCACATAGGCGATTGCGAGAGCATGACAGCCATCCTTCTGGTTGAATCCCTGAGTATGACTTATCCTGCACGGGGGCGGCTCTCTTGAAAGCTTCGCTCGATGCGCGGGTCTTCTTGGCGCTCGGGCTGACGGTGTTCTGGACCTCGGGGTAAGACAGGATACGGTTAAGCTTT
>JADDPM010000355.1 GCA_016781885.1 Rubrobacter sp. | reverse complement strand
TCCGTATCTTCATTGGTGTCGGGTTAAGTACCTGCCGCTGTCAGCGCGTAGCAAGACGGTCCTGTAGAATCGCCTTTGAGAGGTTACACATCTCGTCCGGTACGCGCCGATACCAGAACGGTGCCATCAGGAGCTCGATGACGCCCGAGAGATCTTACTTCGAGGTTTACGCCGTCAGGTACGCGACCCGCGAGGCGCGCAGCGGCGAGCACTTCTACGGCCACGATCCGCACGACGTCCCCATGCCCATGGACTACTTCGTCTGGGCGGCCGTGTCCGAAGACCATACACTTGTGATCGACGCCGGCTTCAACGCCGAGGTGGCCGCCCGGCGGGGGCGAGTCCACCTTCGCTGTCCTACCGATGGACTCGGGGATCTAGGCATAGACAGCGGGGAGGTCCCGCTCGTGATCCTCACCCACCTCCACTACGATCATGTCGGCAACCTGGAGAAATTCCCCGCTGCCACCTTCGTGGTGCAGGAGGAGGAGTTGAAGTTCTGGACGGGTCGATACGCTGGCAGGCCGCATTTTCGCAGCATGGTCGAGCCGGAAGACGTGCTTCGCCTCGTGCGCGAGAACTTCGCCGGTCGGCTGCGCTTCGTCGCCGGTAGTGAGGAGGTGGTGCCTGGGGTAGAGGTGTATCGGACCGGAGGCCATTCCCGCGGGCTGCAGATCGTCAGGATCAGGACGCTACGGGGCGGCGTGGTCCTCGCCTCCGACGCCGCGCACTTCTACGCCAACATAGAGCAGGACCGCCCGTTTAGCATCGTCACGGATCTGGCCCAGATGTACGGCGCCTTCGACCTGGTGCGCTCCCTCGCCGACACCCCGGCGCACGTGGTACCCGGCCACGACCCTCTGGTAATGGAACGATTCCCGCCAGCGAAAGAGGGGCTTGAAGGTATAGCGGTCCGCATCGCCTAGGCAGAGAGGC
>JADDPM010000354.1 GCA_016781885.1 Rubrobacter sp. | reverse complement strand
ACAGGGGAAGTGACACGTCGGGAAAGCCGTCACCTACACCGGGTATGCTAGTAGTCTGTGCAGCCATCTGTTGAAGACCTCCTGTATTCCTGCTGTGGTATCAATGCCTGACCCCCATCGCTCGCTCGATCTCGATGCCCTCCCGCCGGGCTTGTGCCCAGGTGATCGCGGCGTCGTGGATATCCCCGCTACGCTCCGCCGACTCCAGCCTGTGCAGCGCCTCCAGGATCATCCGGCGCTGCAGGCCCTTATGGAAGGGGACCCCGAAATGGTGCCCCATCATGAAGGGCACGAACACCGCTCGGGGCGGCTTCAGGTGCTCCGTCACATCCCGTGCGACGGTTATCGAGACGGTCGGGATGCCTCTGCTTTCGATAGCGCGCTGCACGAGCGCGACGGACTGGTGTCAGATTGGTCAGGCGGGGGCGAGGAGTGCGGCCTCGGCGCCGTCCTGTACCACGGCCTCGGCAATATCCTCCGCGAGCGTGCGCTCCAGTCGCTCGGGGTCCATGTTGTAACCGATGAAGGAGAAGAGGTTCGGGGTAAGGGCGCCAATCACCCCTTCCTCGGCAAGCTCCTGCAGCCGCTCGATAGGGAAGATCACGTTCAGGTCCCGGTTGGCGCCCGTGGTGGGGTACTTGATCTGGTGGATCTCCAGGTCGCTCGGTCTGGATTGAGAGGGCACGCGCCTGAAGGTATAGTCGCCGACGGGGTGGACCACGTCGAACGGAAGGGTTCCCCTCGGCTGTACCCCCGCTGAACTGACGAAAGTGAGGCGCGACTCCGAGACAGGTCGCTGGAGCTGGGCGAGAGGGACAGTATCCGGCTTGTCAATCATGGAGCCGGGATAACGCTCGTTGATCGTGCTCCACAGGCCGGGCCGAAGCTGCCTAGAGATTTCCGTCATGTATCCATTCCCCCGACTGCTT
>JADDPM010000180.1 GCA_016781885.1 Rubrobacter sp. | reverse complement strand
GCTACATTATATCAAATAACTATTGTATAACTATTAGTAAGCTGCTAGAATGGGGGCGTCAGATAAAGAAATGGCCCCGCAGGTGTTGGAGCACCCCGGAGCCCGGCCTACCTACACAGGAGGTAGACGATGAAGAGTCTAGCGCACCCAGCGCACCCCATCACCCGCAAGAAGATCGCCACCCTCGAAGAGCGTTACCGCCATGAGCTAATGACTGTCGAGGAGCGGTGCGAGCTTCGTGAGCGCATCCTCCGGTTGAAGGCGAAGGCCCGCACTGCCGGCGTCCTTTAGCCCCGGTCCGATAGCCCATGAGCACAGCACGGGGACCTCCACCAAATCGGGGTTGAGATTCATCTGGACGTCCCGACAATCGGGGCAGGGAAAGTAAGGAGAGGAGAAGCATGATGGAGAACACGACGGAGCGGGTGGCCCGCCCCGAAGAGGTCATCGTTGACCCCGACGAGCGTACCGACGAGCAGACGCCTAAGCCGTTGCGCTGCCGCGCGGGGAGCAAGTCTCCCGATGGCGGGTGTCAGAGGGATGCGACGACCTGGCTGCACCCGAACGACCGTGATTACGCGGTATGCGATGAGCACGCCCGGCTGAATGAGCTTGCTGACGAGGCGGGCAACTGGGGCATTATTGAGGAGATAACCGAAGACTGGATGCGCATGGCCCGAGCCTGGAGGTTGCCGGAGCTTGAGCAGTTCGCCATCAATGCCAACGAGACGGCCAAACAAGAATACTTGAAGGCCCACGCGAAGGTAGAGTTGGCAGAAGAGATAGCCAACGAGCCGCGCCGACCGGATACGCGAATCCCGGCCGAGCTTAAGCCCGAGGAGAGGGCAGAGCTTCGCCGCCGGATGCGGCGCTGTGACGAGCTTAACAACGCGTACACGACCATAGAAGACGCTCTCGAGGGAGGGACTGACGAGGGCGCCCGCGACCGTATGCTCGCGGTCCTCGTGGAAGAGAAGGAGCGCGCCCACGAGGAGTACGAGGAATACCGGCGGCAACACGGGCTAGAGGTTCATGCGCCGGAATCAGAGAACCTGACGTAGGTGTCCCGGACGTCCTCTCTGCCGTGAACGGGCTTTTGTCGCAAGCTGCGGAGCTCCTGACGGATTCCCGCCCGTCATCGGAAGAGGAGCAAAAGGCCGAACAAATCGCCCTTGACCACATATGTGAGGCGGGGATGATTGTTGCGCGAGGGCGGCGTAAGCAAGGGGCGGGGAGCACCAACGCCTAGCGCAAACTTTCCACACGTCTGTACGATTGGACCGGGGTACGCTTACAGGGCGGCCCCGGTCCTATTGGGAGGGCTAAAGAACATTCGCTTCGGATTCTTTAGGTTAGGCTAGCTCGCCATCTTTAGGGTTCGGGTGTTTCTTTGAGCAAATCTTCAAGGTCTTCTACAAACTGCCGCTCGGCCGCCGGACTCGCAAACGAGTAGCGCGCGCCCATGAGCCTATCCTGCCTTTGCTCTGTGCCGGAGTAGAAATCGGCTATCAGCATCTCGTACTCGGGGTTATCGGCGCGTATCTCATCGGCGATGGCCTGGAGTGCGGGGCCGTTTGCCACTTGACCATACGGCTTCCCCTTGAAGTCGGTTACAAAGACTATGGCTTTGGCCTGCGATAGCTCCGTCGCCGCAACACCAGGTCGGATCTCCGCCACCTCGTACTCGGGTAGGCCAGTAGCGCCTTTCCCCTGTGCCGCCTTCTTCTTTGCCTCATCAGCTTTGGCCTCTTCGGCGTCTCTTGGCGGAGCTTGATACAAAGTAGTCGTCTCCTCTTCGACTATCTCCTCAACACCTGCCTCTTCCTCCTGTTGCTCTATAGGCGTATCTTGTCCGCCACACCCTGCAAACAGGATGGTTGCCAAAGTAAGAACTGCTAGAAGCCATCTCACAAATACCTCAGTAGTATAACGATGCAGCCCAGGCGTACGAAGCCGAGGTAGTTCTCCGCCCGCCGCTCGTAGCGCACCACCAGCCTCCGGAAGTTCCCGAGCCAGGCGAAGAGCCGCTCGATCTTCCAGCGCCTCTTGTAGCGCCTGAGCTTGCGTCCGTCCTGAGTCTTGGGTTTCTTCCTGTTCCTACGGTGCGGCGCAATCATCTCTATGCCCCTCTCTTGGAGGGCTGTGTCCAGCGGGTCGGAATCATAGGCACGGTCCCCAATCAAACGCTCTGGCTCCTCGGCGAGAAAGCTCGCCGCCAGGGTCGCTTCTACGAGCGTGACCTCGTGCGGCGAAGCACTCGCCGCGTGGACGGCGAGAGGAAGACCAGAAGCGTCTGCCAGCGCCATGAGCTTCGTACCCTTGCCCCGCTTGGTCTTTCCCACCGCCCCTCCCCCTTTTTCGCCCCCACGAAGGTGCCGTCCACGAAGCACTCGGAGAGATCGAGGTCACCCCGCTCCTTCAGGTCGAGAGCCAGGGCATGAAGGATCTCGTCCAGCACGCCCTCCTCGGCCCACTGTTGGAAGCGCCGGTGGCAGGTCTGGTAGGGCGGGTAGCGCTCGGGCAAGTCGCGCCAGGGTGCTCCGGTGCGCAGGACCCAAAGTATGCCGTTGAGGACGTCGCGGGGGTCTCGCCAGGGCCTGCCCCGGCCGGCCGCTCGACGAGGAGGCTCGGGGATCAGTGGTTCCAGCACCTCCCACTGCTCGTCGGTAAGATCCACATCTCCTCCTCAGTCCGAACAACGAGTGGCAGACCACTATATCCCTCCGAGCACATTTATGAGATAGCTTCTAGTTAAGAGGCTGCGCGGATAGGTGGGTAGCGAATATATCAATGGTCGATGAGGAGCCGATTTGATCGTTCGGAGAATCGCCAAATATTAGAAGTAGCCAGCCTATCCGCGCAAGCTCTAAGTCGTTTGGGGAACACGGGTTGGGAAGGAGGACGTGCAATGCACGTGGAGAACAGCATAACGATCAAGCGGCCTATCGAGGAGGTCTTCGAATACGTCTCCACTCCAGAGAACGACCCAACGTGGGTGTCTGCCTCTCTCAGGAACGAGAGGACATTACCGGGTCCGATGCGCGTAGGCATGACTACACAGGAGGACGTGAAGTTCCTTGGGCGGACGTCAACGGACACCTGGGAGGTTATCGAGTACGAGCCACCGACCGTCGTAGCCTATCTAGCAACCTCCGGTCTACTCTCTGGCGGTGTTGTTCGCGCCCGATGTGAACCTGTCCAAGGCGGCACCAGATTTACGCACGAAGTGAAATATGAGCCGCGCGGCATTTACTACAAGGCGCTAGCGCCCGTGATGCCGTGGGCGACCCAGCGGCTTATCGCTAGTATGGATCGCACGCTGAAGAATCTGCTGGAGGGAGACACAACAACAACATCGCCGGCGTCGAGAAGGCCAGAGTCTGCGGCCTCAGGGGCGCTGGTGGGGAGCGTGTTGGTTGCGGGCGGTATTGCGGTCCTCGCGCTCCTAATGCTTCGCCGCCGCAGCCGCTAGAGAAGGGAATAACCTCGCTGCCCAGTATCCGAGAAGACTTCTTAGCGGCAGCTCGGTGAATAAGGGGTAGCGGACATAG
>JADDPM010000353.1 GCA_016781885.1 Rubrobacter sp. | reverse complement strand
GCGGCCACGACATCATCGCCGAGTACCGGGCGGCGCGGTCCATGATCGGGCTCGTCCCCCAGGAGCTTACTACCGACGCCTTCGAGACCGTCAGGGCGACCGTCGCCTTCAGCCGGGGGCTGTTCGGCAAGAAGAAGGATACCGGCTACGTCGAGAAGGTGCTCAGGGATCTGTCCCTCTGGGACAAGAGGGACGACAAGATCATGACGCTCTCGGGCGGCATGAAGCGCCGCGTCATGATCGCCAAGGCCCTCTCCCACGAGCCGCGCATCCTCTTTCTCGACGAGCCGACGGCGGGCGTGGACGTCGAGCTGCGTAGGGAGATGTGGGAGCTGGTGCGCTCGCTGCGCGAGACCGGCGTGACCATCATCCTTACCACCCACTACATAGTCGAGGCCGAGGAGATGGCCGACCGGATCGGCGTCATCAACAACGGCGAGATCATCCTCATCGAGGAGAAGGCCGAGCTCATGCGCAAGCTCGGCAAGAAGCAGTTGACGCTGCAGCTGCACGACAGGCTGGAGGAGGTTCCAGACAGACTCGCGGGCTACAACCTGGAGCTGGCGGCGGACGGGAACGAGCTTGTCTACACGTACGACACGCAGACCGAGCACACGGACATCACCGCCCTGCTCTCGGCCCTCACCGAGACGGGCGTCAGGCTCAAGGACCTCCAGACGAAGCAGAGCTCGCTGGAGGAGATTTTCGTAGATCTGGTGAAGGAGAAAAGGTGAACTTCCACGCGATCCGCGCGATCTACGTGTTCGAGATGGCGCGCACCTTTCGCACGATACTGCAGAGCATCGTCACGCCCGTTATCTCGACGTCCCTGTACTTCGTCGTCTTCGGCGCTGCGATCGGCTCGCGCATCACCGACATCGACGGCGTGAGCTACGGCGCCTTTATCGTGCCGGGCCTGATCATGCTCTCGCTCCTCACGCAGAGCATCTCCAAC
>JADDPM010000068.1:1074-11751 GCA_016781885.1 Rubrobacter sp. | reverse complement strand
ACCGGCAAGATACGCGCACCTCGTAGTTCTGAAGGGGCCGGGACTCGGGGATCTTTACTTTCTGGACGAGAAGGAGGTTGTTCTGGGAAACGATCCGCACCACGCGGACCTCTTGATACGGGACATAGAGGTCGAACCGAGGCACGCCAGCGTACACTGCGAGCCGGCCTCGGGCGTCTACATTATCCAGGATTTGGGCTCTGGCGAGGGTACCGCAGTAAACAGCGGGCTCCTCAGAGACTCCGAGCGGCGCCGACTATACAACGGCGACCGTATTCTAATGGGCGATTCAGTGCTGGAGTTCTCCCAGGCCGACCCCGTGAAGGCACAGTTCCACAGAGCTCTGGACCATCTGATTAACCGTGATTACCTCACGGGGCTCCTCGCCAAGAATCGCTTCGACGAGGAGTTCGAGCACTCGCTGCAGACAATGGCAACGGCGCACAAGCCCTTGAGCGTCCTCATGGCCGACGTAGACAACCTCAAGAAGATCAACGACAAACACGGCCACCTCCTGGGCGAGTTCGTGGTCGGTATGGTGGGCCGCATTATCGGGGAGCTGCACTCGGAGGGAGGCCGCCAGGCGACCCGCTTCGGCGGCGACGAGTACCAGACTATCCTCCCGAACCTCGCTAAAGAGGAGGCTCTTAAGGTAGCCGAGGAGGTCCGGCGTCGGGTCGAGGAGTACGCCTTCGAGCACGAGGGCAAGCTCGCTAACCCAACCCTCTCCGTTGGTGTCGCAACCTACCCTGAGGACGGCACGACGCGTAACGACCTCACTCGCGCTGCCGACGAGGCTCTATACAGAGCCAAGGATGCCGGCGGCAACGTGGTTTGGGCGTAGGCGAACCTGGAGCCTTTACCGAGTCTGGTTGTCCGCTCCCGCCACGAAATAGTAACTGTGCTAGTTCTCCGGTAAGACTAATTTGAGTTTTCGGGCACGCGGTCCTCTACCCTGGGGAAGGCTTCAAGGGAGGCTGCCTTGAACAGGAAATCGAGGTGCGCAAGCCACTGCCAGGCAAACCGGGTTGCACTGAGCGTCGTCGTAATCACGAGTACGAGAGGCGGGCATGACTCACGTAGTGATCGCCTTTAAGTCTTTGACAGGTTGGTGGCGGGCGTCAGTACCGAGCGACGCCGAAACCGGCAGCTCGCCAAGAGATACGCCGCCTGGCCGAGGATCTCTATCGTGAGGCCGAGCGCATCCGTTTGGTGTGCGACAATCTCTCTACGCACTCGGGGGCGGTCTTCTACGAAAGCTTCACTCCGGAGGTAGCACGGCGCTTGACGCTGAGGGTCGAGTTCGTCTTCACCCCGATGCACGGCTCGTGGCTGAACATGGTGGAGATCAAGCTTTCCGTGTTGATACGCCAGTGCCTGAAACACCGGTTAGCGGACATCGGGACGCTGCGGCGGGAGGTGGAGGCGTGGGCAGCCGAGCGGAACCGGCTGGGCGCTAACGTGGACTGGCGCTTTAGGACCCCCGATGCGCGCACGGAGCTGCGCAAGCTCTACCCATCAATTGAGCCTTGACGGAGGACTAGAAGATGTCTTCTCGGAAACCTGGTGGCTTCTTAGGTACCGCGAGGGTAGAGAAGGGCTTCCCGAAGGGTCCGGATTTCTTCCTCCACCACTCGTCGCGCCTAGTCTATGCGGAGTTCCTCAATAAGCACACGAATGTCGTGACCTTCCGGGTAGGCCCTCGCGCTCTGCTCCAGGCTCTCGAGCCTATCGCGCACCAACTCCGCCTTGCGTAGATCCTCTACCATCACCTCTTGTCGCGCTATCGCTTCTTGTCGCCCTCTCTCCACGTTCACTACCTCCTGATCGACCATCGAACATTCATTTTACGCTTGTGATGGGTGATGATGCGCGTCCGAGATGCGCAGCCGGAGGCGCACGCCCACTTTATTCACCAAATTGCCGCTGGGAGGTCTTGAAACTCGGGAGCTATAAGAAGGCAGCAGGCATAAGCAAGAGATCCGGAGGCTAGCGGGCTCTGGGCTAGCCCGCCTGAGGGCGGGGCACAGACTAGGCCGAAACCATCTAGCGCAAAATATCTTTCGTTACGTGTGGAAGTGATCGCGGGTATACACTCCCAATACTTCTCTAGTAGGGTCGTCCGACGAAAGCCCAAGTAAGGTTTTCGATCCGAGCACCCCCGAGAAATCTTCTATGGCTTTAAGTAGCGTCAAGGCACGTAAGCGGACCTCGGTTGGTTGGTCTTCTGCGTTGGCTCTTTTAGCTAGATCGAGCAGATGCGGCACGGCCACAGGGAATGAGTACTTTTCTTTGTCGTTGTGGAAGTAGTAGGTGACCGGAAACTGGACTATGTCCGTACGGATTCTGAGCAGCCCCGAGGTCATGCCCTCGAGCATCCGCTCCGCTGCGTTGGCTTCTATCTTGCCGAGTACGCTCCCGAGCTCTCGCTCGGACTCAACGATAAGGGTGACTTCCCTGGCGAGCGTCGTACGACGAGCAAGGACCGGGTAGAGCGAGACAACCCACGTAAGGGACGCCGTCAGGAGCCCGAAGCCCGCCAGGGCCTCGACCGTGCTCGCTACCCGAAGCCAACCGGGCGACGGCGTCATGTCTCCGTAACCGACGTAGACAAGGACATCAGGGAGAAGTAGAGGGCGTCGATAAAGCTGGCTTGGTTCGAAGGGTCGAGCCCAGGAGCGAACCAAAACTCCTCCGGCAGGCGAGGCCAGTAGAGGAGTGCCCAGCCGAACGTCAGGAGCGCCCCCCAGGTAATAATGATAGTCAACAAGATGGTAGGGCCGGCAAGCAATAGTAACGAATGGCGGCCAACCGGCAATCAATGGAAACCTCCCCAGATCGCTTTCATGAGCAAGCGCCCCAGCGAACCTCCCCGCTCGGGTTAAAAAGCTGTTGGAAGACGTCGCGCAGCCCGATGAAGATCAGTACGATGCCTAAGATCGTGACAACGAGGGTCATATTGGGCCTACTCCTCCTCCTGGTTTTCGGTTCCTCCCTTTTACCTCATAAACGAGAGGTGGGTACTTTATCTTGCCGGACACGCTTATACCCCATTGTGGCGCGAAGAGAAGCCCTGCACACTTTCCGAAGAGTCGAAGGATTTGTGCCTAGAGCTAGGGTGGAGAGGTTCCTTCTAGCTCGGATCTCGGGCCTTATTCACTAGATTGCCGCTGGAGACTGTCCGAAAAGGGTCTAGAAGGGTGTAGAGTCTCCTTATTGCTGGCCTCCAGCAGCGAAATAGGGCTTCTTCGACCCGTTTCGTCGGCTTTTGAGGCTTCAGGTTGAAGCCGATCGAGGTTTTCGGATAGTCTTATGAAACTGTCTGAAAAGGGGTAGTTGGGTGGTAGCTCGGTACTCTAGCATTTATGAGAAGACCTTACTCAACCGATCTTTCGGACGCTGAATGAGCATCATGCCTCAAAGGACACCTGCCGACCGCTGAGAACGAGGGGCGTCCCCGCCTCCATAGCTTGCCCGAGATACTACTCGATGCCATCTTCTACATCACCCGCAGCGGGTGCGCCTGGCGGCTTTTGCCTCATGAGTTCTCCCACCCTGAAGATACGACGGCGGCAAGAAGAAGGTCAAAAGCCGAAAGCGCCATCTCTTGGGCCATCTCTTGGTGGCCCTCAGGGCCTATAGTGCTAAAAGCCAGGGTCCTCCACAGCGCAAAGGTCTCCAGGACCGGGAGGGCATCAAGAAGATCCTGCTAGTGGTGGGTCTCGCGCCGGAGCATCTTCCGCGCCTCCTGACCCATCTGTGTGGATGCACGCTGGCTTCACCGGCCAAGACAAGGGCGTGGACTGGGTGGAGAGGGTGTAGTACTCGGGTGGACGGCGCAGAGGAGGAGGAGGTGGGTGAAAGAGAGAGAGGGCTAAAGAAGGTGTGTTGATCGATTCGCAGGAGTCCTTGGGACCGCGGAGGTTTGGGACTTGCCTCGCCGCTGGGTGGTGGAGCGGACCTCTTCGTCCCTTCTCCCACAACCGTCGGATGAGCAAGGACTACGAGCGCTTGACTAACACGAGCGAGGCGTTCGTCTACGTAGTAGCTATGATGCGTCTGATGGTCAGGAGGCGTTTGGCTCGCTAATGAGGCTTTTCAGACGGTCTCTAGTCAGGGTTCTCGGAAACTCAGACCTATTCGGAGGACGTGTCCGAGATCGCCGGCGGTTCGACGTCGTCGTAGATGCGTGCCGCCGCGAGCAGACCGCTCCGCCCCCTCTGGTATACTGCTACCCTTGCCTGTGGCGGGAGGTCTGTAACCCCCCAGCGCACGCAGTTGTACTCGACCGCGCAGCGCACACCGTCGTCGGTGACGGTGCAGTGCTCCAGCAGGATGCCGCCGTTGGCGAACATGTGCGCGTATAGCTCCCGGAGACCCTCGACGCCGCGGTGGAGGTACGCCCCGCCGCTCGGCTCGCGGGCGTAGCCGTCGGGTTCGAAGATCGCCACGACGCCTGCCATGTCGCCCTCGGCGAGCGCCCGTTGATATTCGCCTGGTGCGCCCTCGGCGTGCAGGTTCTTGTCCTCGGGAAGCAGCGGGGGGCGCACGGCGTGCCTGCCGGTGAGGGGCCACAAGCTGTGGTAGACGCGGATCGCCTTGAGCGTTCGGTCGGGGTTGAGTTCGCTCACGACGGCCACGGGCAGATCCACCCGCCCGCCGCCGTCCGTGAGCATGTGCAGCACGGCCTCTTCGACCGTGCGGGTGGGGGTGCGCGTGAGGGCCACGTTCTCCACCACGGCGTCCCGCTCGCGCAACCAAGCCGCCTGGTTGGCAATGAAGGCGGTGAATGCTCCGGCTCCCTCTACGTGTCCTAGGCGGGGATCATCCAAGACGGGCTGCTGCGCGGCGAAGGAGCGCGCGAGCGCGTCGGGTGCATCGGCCATGATCCCCTCGTAGTAAGGAACGGCGTCGTTGGCGCCCGCAGCATCTCGTCCGCGTAGTGCGCCGGCTATGGGGGCGGTGAAGACTTCCGGCATCCAGGGCATCGAAACCTCCTCTACGGGTTCGCGGGCTGCGCGCTGGGCACGGCCTAATAACAGCCTACGCTATTCACAGATTGCTGCTAAGAGGTCTTCTCGGAAAACCTCTATACACAACCCTGCATAACACTCTGCTCCAGCTGAGATTCCCCGTGACTTGGCGATTGCTGCGGGCCGGAAGCTATTACAACATCTTCCTGTGGCGTCGCTTAAAGTTGCGGGATCTTGAAGGGGTGCAGGCGGCTCCCACACCGACGGCAACGAGCACTGGGAGTTCGACGACGAGGGGTCCACGCGCCGCCGCGACGCCTCCATTAATGATTACAAGTAGACGAGTCCGAGCGCAGGTGCCGCCGGGAGCGGTAGGTCTCCAGCCGTTACTCTGCTAGACTTGACGGGATTTAGCGGACCTGTTCGGAGGCGCCGCGCTCGCGGTGCGCAACACGGCGCGCAACGTGAAGCGCTTGGACTTGGGAGAAGAGCTTGGTAGACCATCTGGTGCTTTTCACGGTAAACGACGACGCGTCCGCGGAGGATATCGAGGATCTGCTCGCGAGTCTCAGAGGATTGAAGAAGGGGGTACCGGACGTCGTAGATCTCTCCGTCGGCGAGAACTTCAGCGAGCGGTCCCAAGGGTACACTCACGGGCTCTACGTGCGCTTTCAGACCGTGGATGCCTTGCGGTCGTACATAAGCCATCCCGAGCATCAGGCCATCGTCGAGAAGCTCGATACGCTTACCACGGGCCGTCTCGTCGTGGACTACGAACACGAGATCTAGCGGAGACCTCCTCGCAAGGCCCTGACTACAAGAGCATCACGCCCCGAGAGCTAAGGGGGAAGCTCGACCGGGGCGAGGGGACGGTCCTGCTCGACGTGCGGGAGCTGTGGGAGTTCGGCCTGGCCCGGATAGAGGGGTCGAAGCTCGTGCCGATGTCCGACGTACTCGACCGCATCTCGGAGCTCGACGCATCGGCCGAAACAGCCGTGATCTGCCACCACGGTGTTCGCAGCGCCTACGTGACCCGACTCCTCGACCACTTCGGGTTCGTAGCTGCCTACAACCTCGAAGGCGGCCTCGACGCATACTCGGCGGTAGACGGCTCCGTGCCCCGCTATTAGGACTGCACCGGATTCTTGCCGGACGTGCTAGTCTGGCTGCCCTCTGTTTAGCGGGTGGCGATACGGGGGAAGTAGGCTGACGCCAAGTAAATGCTAAGCCATTGTTCGCCGAAGTACATGATTTTAGGCGACAAGTAGACAGAGGAGGTTCCAAGATGGCCAAGCTCTCCACCACTGCCTGGGTAGCCCACGAGTTAGGACTTGCCGCGTCTTTCGGGGGGGTGCTCTTCGGCAAGCTCGCCCTGAACCCGAACCTCGACGTCGTGCAGTCCAAGGCCGACCGGGGCAAGCTCCTGAATACGGCCTGGAACCGCTACAACGTGGTCAACACCGTCTCGCTGGGGACGGCGATAGTGACCTGGCTGGCCGGGCGCGGCGCGATTCGGGGCGACGTCATAGACGAAGATACCCGCAACCTCGTCCTCGCCAAGGACGCCCTGCTGGCAACCGCCGCCGGGACCGGCCTAGCCAGCATGCTGAGCGGCTTGAGCCTCTCCCGTCAGGCCCAGGACGGCGCGACGCCCATAGACTCCGGTGTCACGCCCGCCCCGGAGATGTCCGAGGAGGCCGCCAAGCTCTTGCGGAGGGTCAACGCGCTCGGTAACGTGAACGTAGCCGTCCTCGGCGGCGTTATCGCCGTCTCGACCATCCTCTCGATGAAGGCCGGCGAATCCACACGCTGGGCTGCCGTCTCCCGACTACTGCCGTAGGCGCCAGACTCGACCGAACGAAATCCAGGAGAGCGCCGGGGCGAGGAAATTAGCCCCGGCGCTCTCGTGCTGTTAGAACAGGTCGAAGAGCCTCCATAGAGATCGTGGTTGAACAGTTAGCCTTTGCTGAGGGCTTCCTCGATCCGGCGGTAGAGGCTCGCTGCGAGGCCCTCGGGCGTGCCGGAGCGTTTGGCGAGGACGTCCGCGGCCTCCGCGACGGTAGTGTTGCCGGGGATCTCGAAGGTCAGGACGACGGGCTCGGCGTCGTCGAGGCCGAGCTCCTCTTCGAGGACGTGCTCGACCTCGTTGACGTCGCGGCCGGTCCTGGATGCGACCTCACGCGCCACTGCCTCCGGGTGGAGCTCCTGACAGACGGCGATGCCGCCCCCCATGCGCCGCTCCCACCACCATTCGGCCGCAACATCGGTGAAGTTCTCCTGCACGAGCACCATAGCCTTGTCGGCGAGTAGCTGATCCAGACGCTCGGTCATAGTCTAATGCTACAACAGCCTCGGAGGCTTTGACGGCTCCGGCTCCTTACGCTCGAATAAACCATACCGGCGCGCCGGGTAAACTCTCTGTAAACTGGAGGTGCACAGGAGAGGGAGACGTTGTTTAGGGATTTAGTATCGCTAGGGGTCAGGTTGGAGACGCCATGAGTGGCAGGTGTGCTTTTGTGCATGACGCGGTGCTGGAGGCTTATGGGTTCGGCGCGGCCCACCCGTTCAACCCTATAAGGGTGCGGATGACCATAGAGCTGTGCGAGTCTCTGGGTCTGCTGGAGGAGGGTTCGTTCGTCTCGCCGGAGCCGGCGACGGAAGAAGACCTGAGAACCGTGCATTACCTGAGCTATATAAGGCGGGTGCAGGGCGCGAGCCGGGGGGCGGGGGACCTGGCGGATCTTGTGAATTACGGGCTCGGCACACAGGATAACCCGATCTTCCCGGACCTCCACCTCGCGTGCTCTCATGTGGTCGGGGGCGTTCTGCAAGCCTCGTGGATGGTAATGAGGGGAGAGGTAGACCACGCCTTGTGCATCTCCGGCGGGCTCCACCATGCCATGCGTTCTAAGGCGAGCGGCTTCTGCATCTACAATGACGCCGGTGTCGCCATCGCGCGCCTCAAGGAGGAGTACCCGGGGATAAAGGTCGCCTACGTGGACACGGACGTCCACCACGGCGACGGGGTGCAGTGGATGTACTACGACGACCCGAACGTGCTCACCGTCTCGATGCACGAGTCGGGACGCTACCTCTTCCCGGGGACCGGCGGTATCCGGGAGCGGGGCCAGAGAAAGGGGCACGGGTACTCCGTCAACGTGCCGCTGGAGCCGTTTACATACGACGACTCCTTTATAGAGTCTTTCGAGGCGGTGGTGCCGGAGGTCTTGCGGGCCTTTGGGCCGGATCTTATCCTCTCTCAGAACGGGTGCGACGCCCACGTTCTGGACCCTTTGGCGCATCTCTCGGTCACGACCCGCGTCTACGAGCACGTCCCGCGCCGCGTCCACGAGCTCGCTCACGAGCTCTGCGGGGGCCGCTGGGTCGCCACCGGGGGGGGCGGCTACGACATCTGGCGTGTGGTCCCCCGGGCGTGGTCGGCGCTATGGGCTATCATCTCCCACCAGGACCTGCCCGACGAGATGCCTGAAGACTGGTTGGAGAAGTGGGGCGAGGAGAGCCCCGTGAGGCTTCCATTCTCCACGCGCGACGACGAGACGGATCATCCACCCATCGAGCGGGCCCCGCTCATAGAACAGCGAAACCGCCGGACTGTTGAGGGACTTCTAGAGAAGGTGCTGCCGCTCATCCGGTAGAGGGCGAGGCTAAGCAGGGGGCTCACGCGAGCGTTTTCTCTAGTGTTCCTGGGACTTTTCCCGTTCTGTGTCGCAGGTTGCCCCGCTAGCTCGTGGGTAGCGGGTACTCGGAAGGCATGACTACAGTGCGATCGCGCTCACGGCTCCCCGCCAACGCCGTCTTCGAGTTTCTCGTGCTGCGTCCGCAACCTGCGCGGAGAAGGCGCGATGCCTGATCTCATCGTTTTCCTCCTACAAAGGTCGTCTCCGGGCTGTTATCTTATGGGGAACCTGAAAAAGCTTTCGTAATTAGCGCGGAGGGTCCCTAAACACAGATGTTCACGGTAGGAGAATCCACAGAGACCGTCCCGAAGAGGCGGACGGAGCGCAAGTTTACCACCGAACCACCCTACAAGGTCATTCTGCACAACGACGATTACACCCCGATGGACCACGTTATCAAGGTGCTCCGCAAGGTCATACCACGTATGAACATGCGGCGGGCAGTCTCCATAATGCTCGAAGCTCACACCAAGGGCAAGGCCGTCGTGACCAAGTGCCACAAGGAGCTCGCCGAAATGTACGAAGAAGGGCTGCGGGCTGAGGGCCTCATCGCGACCATAGAGCCAGATTAGACTACTCCAATCTTACCTCGTGAACTAGCCCAGCATTTAGCCCTCTAACGAGGGGTGGTGTCAGTAGCCTCGACATCAAGGATCACCGGGTAGCTGCCGTTACCGTATGGGCGGGGTTACTAGCCCCCGATCTGGCTCATCGTGCGGTTCCGCGCCTCCTCGGGGAGGGTGAGACCGGCGGCGGGTTTTATACGCGCTGTATGCCACAGGACTTCGTGGATCGCGGGTATAGGATCGGGGCTACGGATGGCGTCTTTTACGGGAACGTCGAGGTCGGTGAGGAGGCAGGGATGGATCTTGCCGTCGGCAGTCAGGCGTAGCCTCGAACAGCGCGCACAGAAAGGCTCACTTACGGGTGTTATGACCCCGAACGTACCCGGCGCCCCCTCGAACTTGAACTCGTCGGCAGGTGCGGCCGGGTCCTCGGGTTGTACCTCGACGAGGTCCCCGAGCCCCTCCTGGGCGCGCTCCAGTATCTCCCTGCCCGAGATGAAGAGCGAGCGGAAGTGGGCGCCGTCGGTATCGCCGTTTAGCGGCATCATCTCGATAAAGCGCACGTGCATCGGGTATTCCAACGTGAGCTTCGCCATCTCCACGATCTCGTCGTCGTTCACCCCGCGCATAGCCACCGCGTTGACCTTGATGGGCGAGAGAGGAGTCTCTAAAGCCGCCATGATCGCCGCCCACACCTTCTGAAAGTGGTCGCGACGTGTGATGAACGCGAACTTCTCGGGCTGCAAGGTATCTAGAGAGATGTTGATCCGGTCCAACCCCGCCTCCACGAGCCCGTCGAGGTTCTCCTTGAGCAAAAAACCGTTCGTGGTCATGGTAACGTCGTGGAAACCCAAAGATTTGAGCTGCTCGACGAACCACACGACCCCTCGTCTCACCAGGGGCTCGCCGCCGGTGACCCGCACCTTCGTGACGCCGAGTTGCAGGCAGGCCTCGGCGAAGGTAAGCATCTCCTCTAAAGTGAGGATGTGGCTCTTGTCCTGGAACTTGATGTCCTCGGGCATGCAGTACTGGCAGCGGAAGTTGCACCGGTCCGTCACCGAGATGCGGAGGTAGTCCATCTTGCGGTCGTAGCTGTCAGTTAACTGTGTCATGCTCCGCCTTTGTCCGCTTCCCGAGCGTCTATTGTACCCCTTAAGCTGGGCCGTGGCGTGCCCGTTGTGGTCGCGGTTCTCGGATACAATGTTTTCGCTTTGGCACGTTACTGGAACACAACCACCCGCTCCGTCCCGCCCGCAGGGACGCGGTGGGGCCCGGTCTTGACGACTCCCACGGCGCGCCTGGAGGAATCTGTAGCTAGCAGCAAGACACCGGCACCACCTGGGTAGGAGACCTGACGACCTCCACGATCCCGACTACGCTCCTGCCGCTGGCGCTGGCGCTGCTCGCTGCCCCCGCGGCCATGCTCACCGGCGCGTGGAG
>JADDPM010000068.1:0-1065 GCA_016781885.1 Rubrobacter sp. | reverse complement strand
GGCGGCGCCGGTGGGAGCGGCCTTCGCGGCGCTTGCTTTCTCCGCTATCGCCCTTGCGTGGCGGCGGGGCGGGGGGAGCGTGGACGTCGCGTGGGCGCCGACCTGGGATTTACGCTTCCACGTCGCCCTCGACGGGCTCGCCGCCCTCTACGCCCTGCTTGCGACGGGGGTTGGCTTTCTAGTCCTTGTCTACTCCTCGCGCTACCTCCGGTTGCATCTCGAACACGGAGACCGCCCGGAGGCCGAGGGGACGAAGTTCTACGGTCACATGCTCCTCTTTATGGGGGCGATGGTGGGGCTCGCGATGGCCCAGGACCTTATACTGCTGTTCGTGTTCTGGGACCTGACGGCGATTGCGTCCTACTACCTGATCGCCTTCGACCGCCACGACCCTAACGCTCGGGCCGCGGCTCTGATGGCGCTCCTCGTCACCGGTATCACCGCCGTCCTGCTCCTGATCGGCGCCCTGATCCTATACTCCGTCTACGGGACCTATTCCGTGCCCGAGCTGGCCGGATTGGTGGAGCCGGGTATGCTCTTGAACGTGGCGGGCCTCCTTATAGCCGTCGCGGCCCTCGCCAAGAGCGCACAGGTCCCGCTCCACTTCTGGCTGCCGCGAGCGATGGCTGCCCCTACCCCGGTCTCGGCCTACCTCCATTCCGCCGCGATGGTCGCCGCCGGGGTACTTCTGCTCGGCCGGGTCTACCCACTGCTTCAGAAGAGCGAGTTTCTCCTCGACGTAATGCTCGTCGTGGGGCTGCTCTCGATGGCGGTCGGCGGCGTCCTGGCATTGACGCGGGACGTGCTCAAGCAGCTTCTGGCCTACTCCACGATATCCCAGTATGGCTACGTGGTCTTTTTGTACGGCCTCGGGGGGAAGTACGGTGCGGCTGGCGCTGCATTCTACGTAATCGCGCACGCGCTGGCCAAGTGCGCACTCTTCCTCACCGCGGGCACGGTGACCGAGGAGACCGGGGAGGATAGGTTGAGCAAGCTCGGGGGCCTGTGGAAACCTCTGCCGCTCCTCGCGGCGGCGAGCGGGGCCGCTTCGGCGGGCCTCGCAGC
>JADDPM010000352.1 GCA_016781885.1 Rubrobacter sp. | reverse complement strand
CGCCCTTCTTCTGCCTCTCGACCCCACCACGGACGCCCTGTATCGGGCCACATCCGCGCAGGGTGCCCGTAGGCGACACAGCAGGGCCGTGGTGCGATCTGACCCCCGACCCCGCCTCTCAAGCCATTCGGGCAGGCAAACGCTCTTAGCGCCTCTCAGCGCGTCGCCGCGTGGCGTGCTGTCGCCTTGGTGGCGCTTCGCCGGAGGGACACGCGATGGAACCAAGCTGGGAACGGCCTAGCTCAGTTGGGAGCGAGCCAGGGTGTCCAGTTCCTCATCGGTCATGGCTGCCAACGCTTTCGGGTCATAGGTCCCTGAGGACGGCTGGACCTGAACCTGCGTCCGGGTGATGGGGATCAAGCCAGACAGGGCAATCAGATGCTTATTCGCCTCCAACCTCACCCGCTCGTCTTCGCTCTCATTGGCCAGTTTGTTCAGGTTGGCCAGCCACGTGATGCGATTCCGGTCTAACCAGGACTGGCTATGGGCCTGCACGCGGACGGCGCGTTCCTCGTCTTCAATCTTGGCCCGGGCGCTCCAGTTGTGCGTGTGGTGCCAGTAGTTGAGTGTTCCGATGGGCGTCTTCAATAGAGCGCTCACCGCTTTCAGGGAGCGCTGTCCGTCGCCCATGTAGCAGGCAAAGGCGTCTTCGTGGTTGGGACGGACTTCCAGAGCCATAACATCACCCCTCACCCTATGGCGTACGGGACCAGTCTAGCGACTCCCGCCACGACTCCGCGGGCTAGGCTATCACCTTATGTCAATTTCGGCATAACGGTGGAATGCTGGGGGAGGGGGTCGCCGTACGTGGTGGGTCCCCTGCCACCAATCTACATCTACCCCCACCACTTAATGTCCTCCGGTCCATCTATCGGCTCACGCCTCCCCCTCGGGAGGGGGGTGGGGGGTGGGGTACCCAGGTGGGGCTGGGCATGGCGTGTGGTGACGATGCGAGCAGGGGGGAGGGGGCGCTCGTCCTTGGGGTCGGGAGGGGAGA
>JADDPM010000351.1 GCA_016781885.1 Rubrobacter sp. | reverse complement strand
AAACTAGTCTCAGGGCCGCCTTCTTGCTGGGCCTTATCTGGGGCGACGGCACCGTGTGTCGAGGTCTCGGAGCAGGCCTGGCAGACATCCCCGGCTCTGCCGGGGGTATGTCCCGGGTAAGTTTCGCTTCCTTGGTCCGCAACGCCGTCGCCCTCAGCCTTCCCCAAATCCGCTGAGGCCTCCAGGTCCATCACCCCCAGCGTGTCGCCGGCGTCCTCCTCTATCCGACCGACAAGTTGTCCATCGGCGATATACCCCCCCTCCTGGGTTTCTACGCACTGGATCACCTCGAGCTCTTGGGACCCGACCGACAAGTTGTCCTCCGGAGCACCCCCCCACTGTGGATTAACCATGTCGGACAAGTTGTCCGTCGGGGGGGGGGGGCACTCTGGTGTCGGTCCGGGCGGCACCGGATCTCTGTCCGGTTCTTCTGGGTACGGCAGCTCGTCGTACGTCACCCCGCAGCCCTTGCACTCCCACGCCACGGGCTTGAAGTGCTCCGAGCCGCACAACCGACACTTCGGAGTGCGCTTACCGCCGTGGTTACGCTCCTCCTGTGGAATGATCTCCCACGGGGTATCGAACAGCTCCGTGGGCTCGATCAGGATCCTGGTGTGCCCGTCCTCGGTGCGCTCCTCCCGGCGGTGTATCGCGCCGTACTTGTGGATCCTCTTGATGGACTTGCCGAATGTCTTGGGGCTCTTGCCTGTGTTGTGTGCCCTACCCTCGCAGTAGATGGGGAAGGGGCCGGTCTCGCCTTGAGATCTTCTGTAGCGGACCTCGCCGGCGATATCCATCAGTACCAGCTTGTCACCGTCTCCTAGGTGCTTGCTGGGTATGGCCATCACACGGCGGTAATAGCGTAGCTGTCCGAGCTCGGCTGTCAGCAGGGGCATGATCTGGGCTATGGCGTGAGCACCGTCGA
>JADDPM010000350.1:146-973 GCA_016781885.1 Rubrobacter sp. | reverse complement strand
CTCGTCAGCGCTATGACGGTCTGTGCCATGTTGCTAGCAGTATAGCGATACATCATAGAAGCAGTCAAGCAGCGCAGTACCGATGGGCAAGTTGGATGTCGCGTTGCTGCGTTGCTAGCAGTAACACAATGCTATTCGGGCAGGAGCCGAATTACAGAACAGGTCGAGTGTGTTGCGCCGGCTTAAGAGGCCCCAGAAGGGCCCGTAGCCGGTCTGACATCCCGAACCATTCCAAAACCTTTCGAGGCGCTCAGAGAGGCTCCTAGGGGTCTCTCTGAAGACGATGACAGGCATTCGAGGGCGCTGCGCACGGCTTCGGAGACTTAGACCGGTTGTACCGCCTATAATACCCCGTACCGGCGAACGGCGATACGCAAGCGGGGTAATCACCGCAGATAGTCGTTCGCAGGGCCAACGGAAGAGACGTGGGCTCAGAACGGGCACGCCAAATAGGAGAGTCACCTGGATGAATCCGTACCCGCGCTGGGAACAGCGGTGATGCGAGGCAGATGGAGTTCGACCATCCCCGAGGCTCCGCATTACTGGCCGCCGGTCACCAACATGACTTGTGAACGATTCGCTTGGCAATACTCCGCAGATGTCTATACTAGTGTCCTTAGGACACTAGTATAGACATCGACTAAGAAATGGATAACTTAACCAAGGGTAGATCCGCGTCGGCGGCGATACTGTACCAGCTGAGCGAGCAGGGCAGGCTCGTGCTCTCCGACTGGAGGGCCATGCTGTTTTTGAGGCGCGCGGCCTTCTCTTTGGAGCCGTCGCGGCGCCGGTGGAGCACGGTGCCGTCGGAGCCCAAAGGGGCGTGG
>JADDPM010000350.1:0-98 GCA_016781885.1 Rubrobacter sp. | reverse complement strand
GGCATAAGGCACCTCTACCGGGCCTCGGTGCCGTACGCTAGGGAGAGGGAGCTGGACGAGAGGGAGGTCCTCATGGAGGTCCACCCTTACGCTTGCTT
>JADDPM010000179.1:3013-3712 GCA_016781885.1 Rubrobacter sp. | reverse complement strand
TCCCCTTCGAGGATCGTGATAACGTCCGAGGCGTACTGGACGAATACGGCCCCCAACCTCTCCTCGTACTCCCTGAGCTCCTTCTCTGCCCTCTTGCGCTCCTTGATATCACGGAGGTAGACCAACAGACCGACCTCCTCCAAGGGGGAGGCTGTGATCTTGAACCACGTCTCCAGCGGCGGGTAGTACTCCTCGAACTCGACGGTCACCCGCTCCGCGATCGCCTTGTGGTAATCCCGGTAGAACGTCGAGCCGACGTTCTCGGGTAACTCCTCCCACACGGTCTTGTCGAGTAGCTCTTCTCGGCTCCTGGACAGGAGCCGCTCCGCTTCGGAGTTCACGTAGATAAAGCGCCACTCGCCGTCCAGGACGAAGATGGCGTCGTTGATCTTTTCTAAGATCCCGAAACTGTCCTCGTCGAATCTCACCCGTTCTCCTCCTGACGACGCCGAGTAGCATCGTCAAAGTTCTTACCCGCCCGAGAGAAACTACCAGCCAACGAGGCCGCCTCGTAAGCCCTCGAACGCTCTGGCGCTGGTCTACAGCACCTGAAGGATACTAGGTTAGTGATCTTCGGGGATAGCTCTCTCGACCCATCGCTTCTGCTGCCAGCATCGGAGGTCCTGCAGTTATAAATCAGGAGCACCTCTCCCTCGGGAAACTCCTACCAAAGCACGGAAGCATGCTCCCGTACGTGTA
>JADDPM010000179.1:0-2997 GCA_016781885.1 Rubrobacter sp. | reverse complement strand
AAGTTAGTACAGCCCCGCCAGATCAGCCTCGTCCACATCAAGTGGCGGCAGCCTCCTGCCGAAGTAGCCACAAAAGCGAGACCTTTGCCGATTCTTCGTTTGCCGTTGCAGATCAGGATGCCTCAGACGTTCAAGAGTTTAAAGGTCGTTGCCTACGCACTGACCCTCTCCACCTCCGAGCTCCATCGCCCATCAGGGCGCGGAAATGAAGCTCCAGAGCCTAGCTCAATCGCCGCGCATGTAGAAGTAATCTAATCCGGCCGCCCGAACTCCAGCTGCACCTTGTGCTCTCCGTCGAGGACGAGCGCGGCGGAGTAGGGTTTGCCGGCCTTGCTCTTGAAGCCTTTTAGCTGCCCGGTGCGGCCTTTAGTCAGGAGCTGTTTGGCTTGCGCCTCACTTATGCGCTTGCCGGAGACGGTCTTCCAGATCGCGAATTTGCAGCCCGACTTCCAGCCCGAGCAGCCGTAGGACTTCTTCGTCTCCACGACCGGGGAGCCGCACTTCGGACAGGCGCCCAGAGGCGCGTTGCTCTTACCTTTGCCACCGGGTTTCACGGGAGCGGCGACCTTCTCACCCTCCTTGGCGCGCACCTCATCGACCAGGGTACTCGCGAAGCCGCTTATGTCAGCCATGAAGCCTGCGCGGCTCTCCGCCCCCTTCTCCATTCTGGCGAGGCGTTCCTCCCAGCGGGCGGTCAGGTCGGGGGAAGCGAGGGGGCTCTCTCCGACGAGCCCGATCAGGGCGCGCCCCTTCTCCGTGGGAACGAGCGCCTTCTTCTCCCTGACGAGGTAGCCGACCTTTATGAGCCGCTCGATGGTCGCCGCCCGGGTCGCCGGCGTCCCGAGCCCCGAGTCCTTCATGGCCTGCCTTAGCTCCTCGTCCTCGACGAACTTACCCGCAGTCTCCATAGCACCGAGCAGCGACGACTCCGAGTAGCGCGGCGGCGGCTTGGTCTCCCCCTCCTTGGCCGCGACCTTCCCGACCGCCCACTCCTGCCCCACCTCTACCCGCGGCAGCACGGGCGGCTCCTTCTCCTTCTTTCCGCCGACGCCGTCGGGGTAGAGCCTGCGCCATCCGGCCTCCAGTACTACCCGCCCCCGCGAGAGGAACGTCTCTCCCTTTACCTCCGTGACTACGGTCTTGTTCTCGAACCGCGCCGCCGGGAAGAAGACCGCGAGGAAGCGCCGCGCCACGAGGTCGTAGACCTTCGCCTCGTCGGGCGGCAGCTCACCAGAGAATTTCTTGTTAGTAGGTACTATGGCGTGATGGTCCGTGACCTTCGAGTCGTCCACGATGCGTCCGTTTACGGGCAGCTTCGGGAGCGCGAGTAGCTCGGTGGCGAAGGGTGACAGGTCAGGGAGCGCGCCCGCGGCCTCGACGCGCTTCTGCAGTCCCCCGACCATGTCTCTGGAGAGGTAGCGGCTGGAGGTGCGGGGATAGGTTATGAGCTTCCGCTCCTCGTAGAGGGCCTGGGCCGCCCGGAGCGTCCTCTCCGCCGTGAAGCCGAACCTCGCGTTGGCGTTGCGCTGCAGCTCGGTGAGGTCATAGAGGAGCGGCGGCTTCTCGGTCGCGGTCTTCTTGTCGGCCTTCTGAACTACTCCCGCGCCGCCACGCACCTTGTCGGCTATCGCCTCGGCAGCCTCCCTCTCCTTGAGGCGGTTCTGCTTGGCCTTGAACCAGATGCCATCGTATTGGGAATCTTCGCGCTTAAAGCGAGCGTAGACGGTGTAGAACTTCTCGGGTTCGAAGTCCTCTATCTCGCGTTCGCGGTCCACGAGGAGCTTGAGGGTCGGGGTCTGGACGCGGCCGACGGAGAGGACGTTGCCGGGGCGACCGAAGCGGACGGAGTAGGCACGGGTGGCGTTCATGCCCACGATCCAGTCCGCCTCGCCGCGGCTGCGGGCGGCGTCTTCGAGCGATTTCATGCTGCGGCCGTCGCGCAGGGAGGCGAAGCCCTCGCGGATGGCTTCGGGGGTGAGCGAGGAGATCCAGAGCCGCAAGACAGGCTTTTTGCACCCGGAGAGCTGGTAGAGGTATGAGAAGATGAGCTCTCCCTCCCTCCCCACGTCGCAGGCGTTGACGACTTCGGTCACGGACGGGTCGCGCAGCAAGCCCTTCACCACCGCGAACTGGTCCCGGGTCTTTGCGTTGATCCTGGTCTTGAACCTCTCCGGCAGGATGGGCAAGCTCTCCAGCCGCCACTTCTTGTACTCCTCGCCGTACGCATCGGGCGGCGCAAGCTCCGCCAGGTGTCCAACAGCCCAGGTGACAGCCCACCCGTCCCCGACGAGGGCGCCATTATCCCGGTAGTGCCTGCCCAGAGAGCGGGCGATATCCCTACCGACGGAGGGTTTTTCGGCGACGATCAACCTCATACAAGCAGTATAAGGGGTAGGGCCCCATCTCCATCCCCCATATAATGGAGAGCCACCGGAGCAAAGGACGGGGCCGGCTACGAGGTGTTGGATCTGAGGAGGTCGCCCGCTCTCAAGCCTCCCGAAGGTCGGCGCGTAGCACCACCCTGGCAGAGTCCATGCTCGGCTCCTCGGGGAACCTCTCCAGGGTGATGCCGGCGCGCTCGTACTCCCCGGCCAGTCTCGGGCAGAGCGTGGAGATCTCACCCCGTCCCCTCTCGTCGACCGTGAACGTGCCGGCGCTGACGCGCCCACCCTCCCGGCCGAGCCACAGCTCGTAGTATTCGTCCGGGCCGGTCGGAGGCAGGCCCCAGACCTCCAGGTCCGCCTTCATCTCCTGCCCGGAACCCCGAATCTCCAGCTCCCCGCCCGCGCCGGGTGCGAGATCCGTCGCCGCGAGGGACGCCGTAGTCTGCGCCCGCTCGAAGAGGCCTGCGGAGTAGGCCCCCACCAGCGCGAAGAGGAGCAACATTGCGGCCGCCACCCCAGCAGCCCGGGCCGCCCGCGCTCCGGCGGTCCGGCGTGCGCCACGTGCCATTTCGCGCCCGGACAACGCATCGAGGACACGCATCTTGAGGTCTGC
>JADDPM010000349.1 GCA_016781885.1 Rubrobacter sp. | reverse complement strand
GACGGTCTCGACGATGAGGGTCCCCGTCACCAGCGCCGCCGTCAGCGGGACGAGGATCGTGACTATCGGGATCAGGGAGTTTCTTAGCACGTGCTTGAGGACGACCGCGAGCTTGCTCAACCCCTTGGCCTTGGCGAGCGTCACGTAGTCCTGGCTCATGACCTCGAGCATCTCCGTCCTCATGTACGTCGCCACGACGGCGGAGATGACGGTCGCCAGCACGATAGAGGGCAGCACGGAGTGCCACCAACTCTCGAAGAAGGCTATGGGGAAGATCCCAAGCTTCAACCCGAGCCAGTACTGCAGGAGTGGCGCCAGCACGAGGTCCGGGATGGAGACGCCCAGCACCGCGATAAACGCGGCCCCCGAATCCCAGATGGTGTTCTGCTTGAGGCCGCTTATGACGCCGAGGATCAGCCCCGTGACCACCCCTATAAAGACCGCCTGGAACCCCAAGAACATGGAGACCGGCAGCCGCTCGAAGATGACGTCCGTCACGGGCTTGCCCCCGTAGAGGTAGGAGTTCCCGAGGTCCCCCTGCACCAGGCCCACCATGTAGAGGGCGTACTGGACCGGCAGCGGCTTGTCCAGGTTGTACTGGGCCTCGACCTGCGCCTCCTGCTCGGGGGTGAGCTTCTCGGCGTTCTGTATGGGCGAGCCGGGCAGGAGCTGCATGAGAAACCAGGTCACCGTGGCGATGATGAACAACACCACGAAGGCGTTGACCAGCCGCTTGAGTATGTATTTCAGCATGCCGCCTCCTCAGCGGTTGCCGGCAGAGGAAGGGACGTCGGGCTTCCTACCGGCAAGCCCGATCGCTCCCCACCACTAAACCTTCCCACCGCGTCCCGCCTAGGCCTTCTTGCCTTCTATAACGGAGTACTTGTAGTCGTCGCCGCCGAAGGGATGCGGCGTGTAGTTCTTGAAGTAGG
>JADDPM010000348.1 GCA_016781885.1 Rubrobacter sp. | reverse complement strand
CGGCGGTTTTGCGCGTGCTAGAATGCCGGACCATGCAGGGCGAGAGGTTGGGCGAGGACACGACCGCCGGAAAACTGGAGGGGCTAAGGAAGCTGCGCGAGAAGGCGGCCCATCCCGCCTCCGAGCGGGCCGTGGAGCGGCAGCGCGAGAAGGGCAAGATGACCGCCCGCGAACGCGTGGAGCTTCTCCTGGACGAGGGGACGTTCGTCGAGCTCGACCGCTACAGGGTGCACCGTTCCAATAATTTTGGGTTGGAGAAGAACAAGCCGCTCGGGGACGGGGTGGTTACCGGGTACGGGGAGGTCATGGGGCGGAAGGTCTGCGTCTTCTCGCAGGACTTCACGGTCTTCGGGGGATCTTTAGGCGAGGTCTACGCCGAGAAGATCTGCAAGGTCATGGACCTAGCACTTTCGACCGGTTGCCCCATCGTCGGCATAAACGACTCGGGCGGGGCGAGGATACAGGAGGGCGTCGTCTCGCTGGCCGGGTACGCCGACATCTTCCACAGGAACGTGTTGGCCTCGGGCGTCGTGCCCCAGATCAGTATAGTCATGGGACCCTGCGCCGGGGGCGCGGTCTACTCGCCGGCCATAACGGACTTCGTCTTTATGGTCGAGGGGACGAGCCACATGTTCATCACCGGCCCCGACGTCATAAAGAGCGTCACGGGCGAGGAGGTGAGCCAGGAGGACTTGGGCGGGGCCGTCACCCACAACACGAAGAGCGGCGTCGCCCACTTCTCCTCCCCGGACGAGGAGACGTGCCTGCAGGACGTGCGCTACCTGCTCTCGTTCCTGCCGGAGAACAACCTGGAGACGGCGCCGTACTTTCCGCCCGCGGACGACCCCGGGCGGATGGACGAGGGGCTCGCCTCCATCGTGCCGGACTCGCCGCGCCAGCCCTACGACATCAGGGAGGCTGTGGGCCTCGTCGTGGACGACGGCGAGTTTTTCGAGGTGCAGGAGGGTTGGGCCCAGAACC
>JADDPM010000347.1 GCA_016781885.1 Rubrobacter sp. | reverse complement strand
GGCAAGAGCACGCCGGGCCGGGCGCCGGTCACGCCGTGGGGTAAGATCACGCAGGGCTCGCCCACGCGTAAGAAGCACAAGCGGTCGGATGCGATGATCGTCCGGCGGCGTAGAAAGGGAAGGAGGCGCTAGAGGATGACCCGTTCGTCGAAGAAGGCGCCGTACGTCGAGGAGCGCCTCATGGAGCGCATCCTCAGGATGAACGAGAACAACGAACGCCGGATGCTCAAGACGTGGAGCCGCTCGTCGGTGATCTACCCGGAGTTCGTCGGCCACACCGTCGCAGTACACGACGGGCGTAAGCATGTGCCCGTCTTCTGCACGGAGAGCATGGTCGGCCACAAACTCGGGGAGTTCGCCCCGACGCGGACGTTCCGTACGCACGTAAAGAGCGACAGGACCGCGAGGCGTCGATGAAAGCCGTAGCCAAGTTCGTGCGCATAGCGCCCCGCAAGGCGCGGCTGGTTGCCGATGAGATCCGGGGCAAGAGCTACTCTGAGGCCCGGTCGGTGCTCGCGTTCACCAACAAGCGGGCCGCCGGTATAGTCGGCGACGTTCTAAAGAGCGCCGCTGCCAACGCCGAGCACAACTCGGACGCCGACCCGAACGAGCTGCGGGTCAAGACCGTCAAGATAGACGAGGGGCCGACGATAAAGCGCTATCGCCCGCGGGCTATGGGGCGGGCGACCATGATCCGCAAGCGCACCAGCCATATCACGGTCGAGCTAGAGGCTCCGGTGGGTGCTGCGGTCACGGTAGACACGCCCGAGGGCGAGGAGGAATAAGTTGGGTCAAAAAGTACATCCAGAGGGCTTCCGCCTGGGCGTAAAGCGCAAGGGCGACAAGGTCGACTTCAAGAGCAGTTGGTACTCTGATCGGGACTTCGCCGAGTTGCTGGGTGAGGATCTCAAGATCCGGGAGCACATCGAGAAGAAGCTTACACGGGCGGGGATCGCCAACATTACCATTCGCAAGGCCGCCGAGCAGGGCGAGGTCGCGGTGGACATCCACAC
>JADDPM010000067.1:4412-11811 GCA_016781885.1 Rubrobacter sp. | reverse complement strand
ATCAAAGCCATAAGAGGAAAGCCCCCAGGTAGAGAAAAGAGTGGAAGTACAGAGCTTTGCGATCGTAGCGGGTGAAGGGTCGGAAACGCTTGAGGTTGTTGAAGGTTCTCTCGATGAGGTTGCGCCTCTTTAGAGTTCGCGCTCATACTCTCTTTGCACTTTACGACTGAATCTCGATGAAATGACAGCGATCGCTCCAAGTTCTGCGACTTTTCCGAGTACCCTGTCGCTGTCTCGTAACCTTTGTCGCCGATTACGTACTCGGTCTTGATGCTTCTGCCGGCGCTTGGGCGGGGGGTCGGGCGTCCGGCCATCTTCACCCTCCTGCCTCTGGTTCTGAGGCTCGCCGGCGGCGGTAGCCAGCTCGTCTCCGGCAGCCTCGTCCTCACCGTTATCGACGACCTTGCGACCTCGACCTTGCTGACGCTGCTCGCCGTCCCGGCGGGCTACTCCCTCCGCGAAGATGCCCGCCACCGCCGCAAGAAGAAGAGGTACGCCGGGTGAGCCCGAAGGGGAACCGGTGCTCAAGATCAGAGCGGCGAGGGGCCTCTGTTCCGCTCCAGAGGCTCGGGGTGGGAGACCGGGCGCCGTACTTCAGAGCCTTCGCCGCCGGGGCGGGCCGTGAGGTCAGCTCGGAGAGTTGCGCCAGACGTCGTCTCGTCCTGGTCTTCCACTCCCAGAGCACCGCGTACTTTGTCGAGGAGATAAACCGGGCCGTGAGGGAACGCTACCCCTCGCCCGAAGACGTCGTAGTTGCGGGTGTCATGGACTTGAGCTTCGTACCGCCCCTGTACTGGCTCACGGCGAGCCTCGTGACGGGGCAGGTACACGGGCGGTCCATGCCTGCCGACGAAGCCCTGACCCTCCAGGACTGGGGCGGCCTCATCAGCCGGAGGTTCGGCGTGCGGGGCATGGGCCGGACCACCACCGTGGTAGTCGTGAATGAGCACGCCCGGATCTCCGGTCTCTACAGAGGCCTGGAGCCTGGCGGAGCCGTGCTCCGCGCGCTCGAAGAGGGTTAGCGCCAGGCCGCCCGATCCTTCACGGGCTAAGCAGAACTGAGCGGTATCATCAAAGGGAACGCCCTTTAAGTTAACATTGCCGTATGGCGTCTATCTTGCGTGCGGTGCTCTCCATATCGGCGGTAACCGCCCTCTCGCGGTTAACCGGGTTCCTACGCACGACAGTAGCGGCGGGAGTGCTCGGGACCGGGGTGATCGCGCAGGCTTACGGCGTCTCCAGCGGGATACCGACCATGATCTACGACCTCTTCTTGGGCGGCATCCTTTGGTCGATCTTCGTTCCGCTACTCGTAGAGCGTATGACCAGGCATGGCGAAGAGGACGCCCAGCGCCTGACGAACGCGCTGCTCACCCTGATCCTACCGTTCCTCGCAACGGTGACCTTGATCGGGCTAGCCTTCGCGAGGCCCCTGGTGGACCTCGTTACCTTGTGGGACGGCGCAGATCTCTCCGCCGAGGACGCGCAGCAGACGACCGACCTCGCGGTCTGGCTCTTCCGCTTCTTCATGCTCAACGTCTTCTTCTACGGCATCGGTACCGTTGGCACCGGCGTCCTGAACGCACATCGGCGCTTCTTTCTCCCAACCTTCGCCCCGGTCCTGAACAACCTGTTCGCTATAGCCTGCTTTTTGGGCTACGCCCTGCTCGCCCCGAGGAACCCGGAGGCCGCCCTCTACCTGCTCGCCGCCACTACTCTGGGCGTCGCGATCATGTCGTTGGTCCTGCTCCCTTCGATGTACCGCCTCGGGTACAGAGTGCGCCCGGTCTTCGGCCACCCGTCGCTCATCCCCGCCCTCAGGCTCGCCGGTCCCATGCTCGTCTTTGTGGCGGCCGCGGTCGGTCTCCAGGTCGTCGCCACCCTGCTCAGCAGCTCGTTCTTCGCCTCGGCGCAGCTCGGGTACGCCTTCGTCATCTTCTCACTCCCCTACGGCATCTTCGTCATCGCCCTGGAGACCGCCCTCATGCCCGAGCTCTCCGAGAGCCACGCCCGCGATGACTTGGAGAGCTCCCGTGACACCCTCTCCTTCGGCCTGAGAACGATGGCCTTTATCATGGTGCCATGCACGGTAGGCCTCATCGTCCTCGCGAATCCCATCGTCGCGCTGCTCTATGAACGTGGGGACTTCACCCCTGAAGACACGGAGCTCGTCTCGGACCTGCTCGTTGCCTACTCGGTGGGGCTTCTGGCCTACTCGGCGTACTTCCTTCTCATCCGGGCGTTCTACTCACGCCAGAACACCCGTACCCCCGCCGTCTTGAACGTCGGCGTCTTCTTGCTCTATACGGTCCTCGCCTACGGCCTATCTAGCGTACTGGGGGTGACCGGCGTGGCGTTCGCGCTCTCGGGTACCAGCGCCGTCTTCGCGCTCGTCGCCCTCGCGGCGACCAGAAGGGAGATAAGAAGCCTCGGCGGCCGGCGTCTGGTGCGCTCCTTCTCCAAAGTCCTGACCGCCGGAGCCGTAATGTACGCCGTCGCCCTGGCCGGCACGATCCTCCTCGGCACCGGCTCGAACTTTCTCGAACGCATGCTCATCCTCGCGGTCGTGGGGAGCGTCTCCCTCGCCGCCTACCTCGGAGCGGCGTACCTTGTCGGCGTCGAGGAGCTAAAGTCCGTCGTCGCCCTGCTGCGGCGGCGGGCGGATAGGTAGCTGTCGCGGCCGACCAGAGAGACGGTCGCATCCCCGGGCGGTAATGTGGCGGCCCGGAAGGCCACCGTAATCGGAGAGAGCGTCGGTGCCGCACCCGGCGTCGCGACCGGAGTTAGACGTGAGGTAGCTTACAGCTAAGATCAGCTACCCTGCGCCTGCCAGGCGCTCTCGGAGATGCCTTTGAGGAGGGCCTTGCCTTCCTCCACGTCCGCGGAACCGTGCTTGCTGAAGATGGCTATTACGTAGGGGTTGTTTTCGTGGGCGACGATACCGGCCTCGGCGTAGACCTTGTAGAGCCATCCCCCCTTGTTGGCTACCTTCGTGCCTTTGGGGAGGCCGTCTTTCAGGGATGACTGGAGGTCGTTCTGTCGCATTAGGTCCACCATCGCCTGGCAGCTCTCGGGGCTCGCGGCCTGGCCTGTGTAGACGCTACCCAGGATTGTAGACATGTCGCGGGGCGTGGTCCGGTTGTCAAGGAGAGGTACGGCGGCCCGCTCGCTGGTGACCTCCTGATAGAGCGTGGTGTGGGGGGCACCCAAAGACGCGGCGACTGCGTTCACGTACTTCGGACCCCCGACGAGGCGCGTGAGGGTGTTGGTCGCCACGTTGTCTGATTGGGTCATCATTACCTTCAGGTACTCTTCGACGGTGTGATAACCCCCGGCCTCCTGGAACTGTAACGTCCCGGCTCCGGCCGCCCAGTCCTCGGGAGCCGTGGCGAACTCCTCTTTCAGGGAAAATCTGCCCTCGTCTATCCGCCTGTAGACAGCGATCATTATCGGGATCTTTATGACCGAGGCGCTGAAGAAGGTCTCGTCCGGGTTGACCCCGTAGCCCCAGCCCCCTTCGAGGTCCTGCACGTACACCCCGGCGGTCCCGCCGTGGGCCGTCCCGTACTCCTCGATGGTCTTGCGCGCCTCTTCGAGCCCCTCCTCGACCCGCTCGCGCTCCTCCTCGGGCACCTCGTCGGCGACCGCCCCGGCCGTCGGCGCCTCCGCCGACTCGACGGAGGGCAGGGAACCCGGTTCCACGG
This sequence comes from Rubrobacter sp., assembly GCA_016781885.1. Classification (GTDB taxonomy): domain Bacteria; phylum Actinomycetota; class Rubrobacteria; order Rubrobacterales; family Rubrobacteraceae; genus Rubrobacter_F. Next base: position 8,107 of record JADDPM010000067.1, on the reverse strand, counting down.
GTTCGATGAGGAGACCGGAAGGTTCAGCCGTGGCCGCGTTCTGGGGATAGACGGAGCCCACGAGGTCCTCGGGCACCCCGTCCAGCACGACGTTCTCGTACTCAGGGTACTCCGGCTCGTCGGCCCGGATGGACTTCAGGGCCGTCCACGTCTCGCCCTCCCGTTTGAGGAAGAGCACGTAGACCCCCTCGTCATCCGGCCCCTCGACGCGCACGGAGGCCCACGCGGGGTCCAGCTTACTCTTGTAGACGCCCTTGATGCTATCGGGGGTTATGCCCGGTATCTCGGCGGCCACGGCCCCGTAGGCGAGGCCCTCCGGCGTGTCCTCCAACTGCCCCGCGACGAACTCCGGGATAGGTCCCTCCTCCGGGGCGGGAGCCTCCTCGGGAGCCGGCAGCTCTCCACCCGAGGAAGGGGATGTTTTGCCGGACAACGCCGAGAGGTATTCCCCGATGCTTCCCGTCCCGCCCGAGGCGAAGTCCAGGGCGAGAAGGGCAAAGATCACGGAGACCAGCAGTACAGCCAGCACGCCAAACGATCGCCCCCGGCTCCGGAGGCCGAAGAGTCGCCGGGGGCGGTCGTCCGCCCTCCAGCCGTCCTCGTCGGACCGGCGCCACGACCGGGAGTTTTTGAAGCGTTTGATCACGCCCGGCCTCTCCAGAGACGCAGGAGACCAGGCGGGCAGGCTCGAACGAACCCTACCAGTACCGCTGGTAGGATCATCGTATCCTTGAACCCTTCCGGGTAACCAATTCTATGTCCCCCCAAGGTCGCTCTCCGACTATCGCGGCCTTTGCCACCGGGTATCCTAGCAGCAAGATCAATACCTTGCCTTGTACCCGGGCACGAGCTTCTCCTTCTACGATCCAGGCCGGTCATGGGATCAGGCACGAGTCTCCCGAACACCGCCGGGCACCGCCCCGGCTTGGACTTTGCAGGGTCACTCCTTTACACTCTGGTTCTTGATCTATTCTAAACGGCAGACCTCACGGAGTAGATTGTAGAGTTGCGCCACGACGAAGGAGGAAGAAAGGTAGTGGAGACGGACGGGCGGCTACACCCGCGTCCCGGCGGAGACCCCGCGGAGAGACCGGAGGGACGATCGGGGCTCGCAGGGTGAAGGCGACGGTCCGACCACTCGACGACAGCGCCGAGCTCCGTGAGGGTACGGACAGGCTGCGCGCCCTGGTGTACCCCGCCGCGCAGGACTCCCACGACCCGGAGTGGCACCGCTCCCTGTGGAGATGGCTGAAGAGCCATCCCCTCGCATCGGAGCATATGCACCGTTGGGTACTCGTCACCGAAGCGGGTGAGGTGGTGGGCCACCTCGCGGCTACGCCCCAATGGTACCGGGTCAACGGAGAGCGGGTGATCGCCCACACGCCCGCCGACTACCAGGTGCTCCCCCAGTACGGTTTCCAGGCCCTCCTGCTCATGCGCAAGTTCTTCCGCACCATCGAGAACTGCGTCTCCATAGACATGCTGCCGTCGGTGATCGCCGTCGAGACCCGGCTCGGGGCCGAGGAGGCGGGGGAGATGCAGTACATGGCGAAGCTGCTCAACGTCTCAAGGCTCCCCGCGCCGCCGCTACCTGCGCGGATAAAGAAGCTCCTGAACCTCCAGGAGCAGGAGGGCATACCCGCCAGCGCATACGCGAACCGGACCGGGGCGGACCCGCAGGGCTTCCACGAGAATGTCATACCGCCGCCCGTGCGCCCGCGCGCCCCGATCCCCAAACCGGTACAGGAGCTACTGAACGGGGGGCTACAGGTCGCCGACAAGGCTCTAAGCAGCGCCTTCGGGAGCAGCTTGAAGGTGGAGGTGCTGGACGGGTTCGACGAGTCCTTCGACGAGATGTTCGAGAAGGTCGCCGCGAAAGTGCCCGTTATGCCGGAGAAGAACGCTGAGTTTCTGCGCTGGCGCTATGGCCCTGGCTCGCCGCAGCACCCTGTGACCATCCTCGGGGTGAGGGGCAGGGAGGGCCTCCTCGGCTACGCTGTACTCGGGGTGACCATAGAGGGCTTCTTCGACCGCCTGCGGGACGCCTACGTGCTCGACCTCATGACGCTCCCGGGGCGCCACGACGTGGCAAGGGCGCTGCTCCCGGAGGTGGTCAGCCATTTCAGACGGTCGGAGGTGCCCCTCTTCAGGTATCGCTTCCTGGAGTCGCCCACCTCGCCTCGCAGGAGCGATCTCCTGAAGTTAGGCTTCTTCCCCCGCAAGGGACGGCGCAACAGGCTGCTGGTAAAGTTCGCGGATCCCGGTGTGCATAAGACCGCCCGCGACATCAACAACTGGTCGTACAGCATCGGCGACGGTGAGGCGACTTTCTGGGTTCGTTTAAGTTAGGTACAGGAGGTATCAGGTATGGCAGTCAACACCGAGAACGTGAACACCGAGATACGCGGGTGGCTCCAGGAGAACGTGACGGGGAGCCGGGATATCCCCGACGACTACGCGCTCATCGAGAACGGCGTCCTCACGTCGCTACAGACGGTCGAACTGGTCATGTTTCTCGAGGATAGGTTCGGCATTACAGTCGAGGACGAGGAGCTAGACGAAGAGAACTTCGGCTCGATCGTCGCGATCACCAACCTGGTGGCCGGCAAGACGGGTTGAGCATGCGCCCGGAATTTACTTTCAACGACTTGCTCCACAACTCCGTCGAGCGCGACCCCGGCAAAGTGGCTATCGTCGACGGCAAGAGCGAACACACATACGAGGACCTGAGCCGCCAGAGCGGCGCCCTCGCCGCCGCTCTTCAGGACGCGGGAGTGAAGAAAGGCGACCGGGTCGGCATTCTTATGGACAAGTACTGGGAGGCGATAGTGGCGATGCTCGCCGCGACGCGAATCGGCGCCGCCTTCGTGAACGTCAACCCGATGCTCAAACCCCCGCAGGTTCGGTACATAGCCGAGGACTGCGATATCCGCGTGATGATCGGGGACTCCCCCAAGCTCGGCGACATGGAGCCGAAGACCATAGAGAGGGCGTTCTACAGGGGCGAGAGGCCGGATTCGCCGGGCGTCACCGGCGAGCTTACGGACCTCGCGGAGGTTCTAAGAGAGGACGACGCGCCCAAGGAGGCGGATGTCTCCGAGGTCGACCTCGCCACCATTCTGTACACGTCCGGCTCGACAGGGATGCCCAAGGGGGTCTCGACGAGCCACCGCAACTTCGTGGCGGGGGCCCAGATCGTCTCCTCGTACCTGGAGAACACCAGCGACGACCGCATCCTCTCCGCGCTCCCGCTGAACTTCGACGCCGGGCTCAACCAGTTCACGACTTCGCTGCGTGTTGGCGCGACTTTAGCTCTCCTGCGTTCGAGGCTGCCGGGGGACCTTTTAAAGGGGTTGCGCCGGCACGAGATCACTGGCGTCACCGGGGTTCCGCCGCTGTGGGCGCTTTTGCTCCGGGGCTCGAGGTCCATCGAGGAGGAGCCGCTCACGCACCTGCGCTACATCGCCAACACTGGTGGGCGCATCCCCCAGGCCAACCTCGACGAGCTAAGGCGTCTCCTTGAGCCCTCGGGTACGAAGATATACCTGATGTACGGCCTCACGGAGGCGTTCCGCTCCACCTACCTACCGCCCGAGGAGATAGACCGCGGGACCGAGTGCATCGGCAAGGCCATCCCCGATACCCAGATCATGGTGATCAACAAACAGGGTGAGGAATGCGCCCCGGGTGAGGTC
>JADDPM010000067.1:0-4247 GCA_016781885.1 Rubrobacter sp. | reverse complement strand
CTCTACTTCGTGGGCCGCGAGGACGCGATGATAAAGTCGCAAGGCTACCGGATGAGCCCCGAGGAGATAGAGAACCTGCTCATAGGCTCGGGCCTCGTGCATGAGGCGTGCGCCTTCGGGGTGCCGGACCCGAACGTGGGCCACCAGGTAATGGCGGTCGTCTCGCTCAAGGACGGCGGCGACGAGGACGTCCTTGACGAGATCCGAGAGTACGCCGTGAGGAACGGGCCGCCATACATGGTGCCCAAGGAGATAATGGTCCGGGACGAGTTGCCGAAGACTCCTTCCGGCAAGATCGACCGAAAAGGGATAAGCAATGCTTACGCAGACAGATAAGGCCCAGCACCTTGCGAAGAGGTTCGGCGGGTGGCAGGATGGCGAGTTCGCCCCCGGCGGCACGCCCGTGGGCCGGATCGCCGAGCAGTACGGCACGCCTTTCTACCTTTACCACGGCGACATGATCGTGGATCGCGTCCGGCGGGTGCGGAACGCGTTGGGCGGGGGTGTCGAGGTTACCTACTCGGTCAAGGCCAACCCGAACCTCGCCGTCTGCCAGCTCATCGCCCGCGAGCGGCTTACCGGCGCTGAGGTAGCCTCCTCGGGCGAGCTGGTCGTCACGCGCGCGGCGGGCTTCGACCCGCAGGACATCGTCTTCGCGGGACCGGCAAAGACCGACGAGGAGCTTGCGATGGCCGTGGAGGAGGGCATCTTCGCGGTCAACGTCGAGTCTGTGAACGAGATCGACCGGCTCGCCGCCGTCGCAAAGGAGCAGGGCAAGAGGATAGGCGTCGGACTCCGCATCAACCCCGCCGCCCAACTCATGGGCTCCCAGATGCGCATGGGCGGAACGGTCGGGCAGTTCGGCCTGGACGAGGCTGACCTCGCCGAAGCGGTCGAGAGGACGCTCTCCCACCCGGACCAGTTGACGTTGCGCGGTATCCACGTCTACACGGCTACCCAGGTCTTCGACGCTGACGCGCTCCTGGAGCATTGCCGCAACATCTTCGAACTGGCGCTACAGACCGCCGACTTGGCCGGAAGGCCGCTCCAGATGGTCGACTTCGGCGGCGGCTTCGGGGTGCCGTACTTCGAGAAGATGGAGGACTTCGACCTGGAGAGGTTCGGCCTGGGGTACCAGGAGCTACTCGCCCGTTACCGTGCCGACCCGCACCTCGAAGGTTGCCGCTTCGTCTTCGAGCTCGGGCGCTACCTCGTCGCCGACGCGGGCGTCTATGTCACGCGGGTAGTGGACGTGAAGGACATGAAGGGGAAGACCTTCGTCACTACCGACGGCGGGATGAACCACCACCTCACCGCGACCGGGAACATGGGGCAGGTCTTCAGGAAGGCGTACCCGATCCTCAATCTTAGCCGCATGGGAGGAGAGCCGGGCGAGCCGGTGGCGGTGGCCGGGCCGTGCTGCACGCCGCTGGACATGTTCGGCACCAACATCCCGATCGGGGAGCCGCAGCCCGGCGACCTCGTCGGGGTGTTCTACAGCGGGGCGTATGGTTTCAGCGCCAGCAACCTGGGCTTCTTGAGCCACCCGAACCCGGCTGAGGTCTTGATCTGGGAGGGCGAGCCGCGCCTGTTGCGCCCGGTCGGCAAGCCCGAGGACGTTCTCGCGGGCCAGAAGGCGCTCCTCTGACGCCCGGAAGATCGGTCCCGTTAGTAGAGGCAGGAGCATACCCTTCTTGAATCCGCAGTCCGCGCAGGCGGCGGCCTTGTACACGGTGAGGGAGATCAAAGACGCCGGGCCGGCCGAGTGGGACGGTTTGCTCGAGGACGCGCCCGGGGGCGGGCACGTCTTGCAGAGCTACGAGTGGGGCGAGTTCAAGAAGCGGATCGGTTGGCGGCCCGTGCGGCTCGTACTGGAGAGGGACGGGGCGGTCGTAGGGGTCGGGCAGTTTCTCGCCTACGACACGGCCCCGATTCCCGGCAGCCTCTGGTACTGCACTAAAGGTCCCTGGCTGCCCTGGCACGAGTCGGAGGCTGTCCGGGCCTTCTTCGAGGGCGTGCGGGATATCGCCAGACGCCAGGGCGCACACACCATCAAGATAGAGCCCGAAGTTCTCGAAGAGGAGAAGGACGTAAGAACCCTGCTCTTCGAGGGGATCGGCTTCAAGAAGGCCCGTTACGACCTCAACCAGAAGACCACCATGCTCATTGACCTGAGCGCCCCCGAGGAGGAGTTGCTCGCGAGGATGAAGAGCAAGACACGCTACAACATACGTCTGGCCGCCAGGAAGGGTGTCGAGGTGATCGAACCTCCTTTCGAGGAGGCTTGGGAGGCGTTCTTCGACCTGCTGAAGACCACCGCCGACCGGAACGGCTTCCCTATAAGGCGCTCGCCGGAGTACCTGCACGACGCGATGAAGACGATGCACGACGCGGGCAAGGGACGCCTGTTCTTCGCCACCCACGAGGGCATGCCGCTAGCTGGCATCTACTCCTTCACCTTCGGCGAGAAGTACTGGTACACCTACGGCGCCTCCAGGGACGAGAAGCGCAACCTGATGCCAAGCTACCTCTTGCAGTGGGAGGTGATGCGCTGGGCCAAGCGCAACGGTCTGAGGTACTACGACATGGTAGGCGTGCCCAACCCCGATAACCTCAACGAGGGCGACTCTCTATGGGGCGTCTACAAGTTCAAGGTGGGCTTCGGCGGGGAGATGGCCGACTCTTTGGGCTGCCTAGACCTGCCGGTAAGGCCCATGCGCGCCGCCGCGTGGTACAAGTTCGAGCCCGTTTACTATCGCCTCTACCAGAAGCTGAAGCAAAACGTGTTTTATTAGAAGTCAGTTTTTAGTTATCAGTTTTCAGTAGTTTGGCTACTGGTGAGGGTCCACAAGCGACGCGCTCGCGCGGGGCTGTAGACGGAGTCGCCGCGTGCTAAACCCTACGGGTTTACGGGCGCTATCTCAAGCTCTTCCGAATCGGCCGCGATAACCTTGCCCTTCTCATCCGTAAGGGGCTTGTAGGTATCCTTGTGGAGCTCGCCGTCAAAGATCACCTCGCCGTTCTCCGTCACCTTCTGGTAGGTCACCCACTTGGCCTCCTCGGGGCTTCTGGAGACGGGCTTGGAGTCCATCTCCACTTCCTTGCCGGTCGGGCGGCCCCAGATCTCGGCGTAGATGTAGCCGTCGTCGGCTACCCGCTCCTGGAGGAGCACGTAACCGTCCGTGGTGTTCTCGAACTTCATGTCCAGCACCCCGAACCACACCGTCGCGTCCAGGCCAGGCCTGATGTAGGGTAACTGCGCGTAGTGTGGATGGCGCTCTATTACATCCAACCCCACATAGTTGGCGGCCATGTACAACGTAGAGGAGACCTGGCACAGCCCCCCGCCGTCGGCTCTCTCCTCTTTGCCCTCGATGATGACCTTTGTCTTGTTGTACTCCAGCGGTGCGGCGACCTCGTTGACGGAGAAGACCTCACCCGGGGCCAGTAGCGTCCCGTTTATGGCGTTGGAGGCGATCTCGAGGTTCTCCGTCCGTTCGCCGTCAGCGTCGGGTACCATCGCGTAGTTGGTCCGGTAGCTCCCGATAAGCTCTGTCGGCTTGAGCGCCTCGGCCTCCTCGGTGGTCAGCTCCGGCTCGGTGGTCATGACCGGCACCTGGAAGTCGCGCTGGCCCTGGAAGAGGCCCGCCTCGAGAGCCCCGAAGAGCTGCTCTTCCTCGATCTGCTTGCCCGTCTGGCTCTCGGTGACGGAGACACTGTTGCCCTGAACCTCGAACCCGGCCTCAACCGCCTCGACCGTGAGCTTGTCGTACATCTTCGACGTAGCCTCCCGGAAGCTCTCCCGGTTCAAGCTGACCTGGATCTCACCGTCCAGCGGCGTAAAGCTCAGGACCTGCCCGATCCCCTCGGGCGAGAGCTTCCAGTTCTCGCCCTCGGCGCTCAGGGTGACCGGCCCGGGAGCCATCGTCTGCTGCGCCGTCGCGGCTGCCGCTTGGGCGGCGGGGGTCAGGACCGCGGGCACCCGCGTCTCTCCGACGACCTCGACCTCCCCGCTCATGGTACTCAGCGCCATGTCGACTCTCGCCGCTGTAGCCTCGACGTCCACCTCGTACCCTTCGCGGGACTCGACGGCCGTGGCCTGGTTGCCGCTGACGTTCACGGCGGCGTCTCTCGGCTCCGCGTTTACCCGCTTGGCGAGGTTCTCGATCTCGGCCCGCGCGGCCGCCCGGCTGTAGTCTATGACCGGCGGGACGGTTACCGTGCTCCAGGCCGCCACCATACGGTCG